>CAKZJN010000534.1 GCA_936943465.1 uncultured Rhodoferax sp. | reverse complement strand
TACCGCTGGGAGATGGAAAAAATCGGCCTCGGCACGGTCAACCTGCAAACCGTGTACGCGTCCCACTACGTGTCCAATAAAGCCAAGGGCACGGTCATCTGGACCCCGGTGAAGGGCGAAGGCAATGCCCTGGTCTCGGGCAACTGGAAGATCAAGGACAACAAGAAGTCCACCCACCTCACGCTCGAAATTCAGGGCGAACTCAGCCTGCCCCTGCCCGGCCTCATGAAGATGGTGGTGGCCCCCGTGGTCGAGTCCGAGTTTGAAAAGATGGTGGAGCAGTACCTCGACAACCTGACCAAGCGCTTTGGCGGAGAAGCCTGATGCGCTGATTCTGGCGCCCATGGAAGGGCTGCTGGATTTTGTTTTGCGCGACATCCTGACCCGCAGCGGCGGCATGGACCGCTGCGTGTCCGAATTCATCCGGGTGACCAATACGCTGCTGCCGGCGCGCACCTTTGAGCGCATCGTGCCGGAGTTGCTGCATGGCGGGCGCACTTTTGCTGGCGTGCCGGTTCGGGCGCAGCTCTTAGGCTCCGATCCGTATTGCCTGGCCGACAACGCGGCGCAGCTTGCGGCACTGGGGCCCCACGGAATCGACCTCAACTTTGGCTGTCCGGCCAACGTGGTGAACCGCCACGGCGGCGGTGCGGCCCTGCTGGATGAACCCGAATTGCTGATGCGCATTGTGTCGGCGGTACGCCGCGCCGTGCCAGCGTCCATGCCGGTCAGCGCCAAGATGCGGCTGGGTGTGCGCGACGACAGCCGTGCCGAAGAATGCGCCCTCGCCTTGCAAGACGGCGGGGCCGAAGAACTGGTGGTGCATGCCCGCACCAAGGCCGACGCCTACCGCCCGCCGGCGTACTGGGCGCGTATTGCAGACATCTGCGCAGTGGTCAACATTCCGGTGATTGCCAACGGCGAAATCTGGAATGTGGAAGATGCCTTGCGCTGCCGAGAACTGTCCGGCTGCCAAAGCCTGATGCTCGGACGTGGCATGGTGACCGACCCCGGACTGGCACTGGCGATTCGAGCACACGACCGCGGCGAGCGCGGAGTGGACAACACAGCACCTCAGATTGCGTGGCCGTCACTGCTACCGCTGATGACCGACTTCTGGCACTTGGTACGCACCCGGCTGGACCGCAAGAAACAATGCGGGCGCCTCAAGCAATGGCTGAACTTTTTGCGCCACCGCTACCCGCAGGCACAAGAGGCCTATCTGCAGTTGCGCACGCTGAACGACCCGCAGGCGATTGACCGATGGATCGCCCAGCACGCGCCGGCAGAAGCGGGCGGCGCGGCGGCCACCCAAACCGTGGCCAGCGTCGCTTAAAGCGCGCGCTTGAGGCGGATTTCTTCGATCTTCACGCCGCCGACGTCAATCGTCTTGGCGCTGGGCAACTCGCGCTTCAGGCCGGCCAGCTCAAAGAAGCGCAGCGCACGGTCGTTGGCCAGTGGCAGCCACACGCTGACATGGGTGCAACCTTCGTCGTGCAGGCCTTCGCGTGCCGCATCCCACAAGGCCAGGCCCACGCCCTTGGACCAGTGGCTGGAAGCCACGTAAATGGCCCAGATTTCTCCCATGGTGGGCGGCGTGCCCTTGTCGCGTGATCGGTCAAAGCCGACAAAACCCACGATCTTGTCGTCATCGATGGCAACCTGCACCTGGGGCTCGGCGTATTCAATGGCTTCGCGCCAGTAGGCTTGACGTTTGTCTTGCGGAACCAGAGGAATGGGCGTGTTGAGGGCGAGGGTTTTGAAGGCATCGCGAACGGTGGCGTTGTGCAGTTCGGCGATTTGTTTGGCGTCGCGCAGCGTGGCGGGACGCACCAGAAGAGTTGTCGTACTGGACATGGATAACGGGGGTGAGAAGCTTTAAATTAGAGCCCCCATTGTCGCCGCAAATGATTGCGCTACTTGCTGGGCCCTTTACCGCACGATCGGCTATCTTGTTGGACTCAACTGAGGCGGGGACTCAGCTCCAAAGGTGCCTCGCCGTTGGCTGATTGAATCAGATCCGCAAAGCCACCGCGTTTGCAAATGGCCAGGAAGGCTCGCGCCACCACCGGATCGAAATGCTTGCCGGTTCCGGCCTCGATTTCGGCAACCGCCTGCTCCTCTGACCACGGCCCCTTGTAGGGCCGCACGCTCATCAGCGCATCGAACACATCGACCACCGCGACGATGCGCGCCACATACGGAATCGTCTCACCCGCCTTGCCGTCCGGGTAGCCGGAACCGTCCCAGCGCTCGTGGTGGTAACGCGCCACCAGGCGGGCCAAAGCCATGGCCGGGCTGCGCTTGAGGATGGTGTCGCCAATCAGGGAATGCTGCTGAATCACGGCGAACTCTTCGCGCGTCAGGCTGCCAGGTTTGCGCAGCACCGCGTCGGGAATGCCCACCTTGCCGATATCGTGCAAGCGACTGGCCTTGCTGAACGAGTCCACCTCTTCGGGCTTCAAGCCCAACTCGGTACAGAGCCGACGCGTGTACTCCTGAATGCGATAAATATGGGCCCCGGTGGCAGAGTCTTTGAACTCGGCCACCTGCGCCAGCATGTCGATCGCTTCTTCGTAGGAATCTTCCAGGCTGTGGTGCAGCCGAAAGTTTTCCAGCCCCGCTGCGCATTGATTGGCCAGCACCTGGATCAGTTCACGATCGGCCTCGGACAAATCTTCTGCCGCCTCCAGATACACAAACCCGAAGACTTCCTTGCCCACGGCCAGCGGAATCACCGCAGCGCCGGAGCGCAGGCCTTCTTGCATGCCAGTGTCCATGACCACCTGGGTGCACAGCTCCACAATCCTCTTTCGACGCTGCTCGTTGCCTGGAACCTCTTCGAAATCGCCGGCCCCTGCGCGGATGCACACATCGCGGCCCTCGACCGTCATCACCATGCCATCGATGGTGGAAATCATGCCCGAGTGCCCCAGCTTGCAGATGCCGATCAGTTGCATCAGCACGCCGCGGAAGTAATCTTCCAACTTGTCGCGGTGCAGGTCGTACAGGTCGGGCGTTACCGACAAAATGCGGCTCAAACCCTGCCGGTTGAGCTCAATCGTCTGCAAATCCCGGTAGCTCTTGAGCGCCAAGCGCACGCTGGCATAGAGCTTTTGCATGGTGAGTTCGGTTTTGTCGCGGTAGTCGTCAATGTCGTAATGGTCGATGACGTAGCGCTCGGGCGCCATACCCGGTTGCCCGGTCCGAATCACTACACGCAACAAACCGTTGTTGCGTTCCTTGCGAATGTGTTCCACCAGGCGCAGGCCGGCGTCGTCAGACTCCATCACCACATCAATCAGCGCCACCGCGATATCGGGGTGCGCATCCATCTGCGCCTTGGCCTCTTGGGCTGATGCCGCCTCAATGAGTTGCAGCGGCCGACCGCAAAAGTCAAAGCCCCGCAAATTGAGTGCGGTGAGCTGGCGCACATCGGCCTCGTCGTCGACCACCAATACCTTCCAGGGTACCGGCCGCACTGCCGCGCCCGCTGGCACGTCAAAGGGCGCACTGCCCTGGCTGCGAATGATTTTCACGAACCCTCTCCCGGCTGCACTGCCGCAACATATGGAAACCGCAATATAAACAAGGTGCCCTGATTCGGGTCCGACTGGCACTCAATACTGCCGCCCAAGGATTGGGTGATCAGGCTGTAAACGATATACAGACCCAGGCCGCTACCGCCCCGATGGCGGTTGGTCGTGTAGAAAGGCTCGAACACCTTGGCCACGTTTTCCGCCGGAATGCCCGCGCCATCGTCCTGAAAACGCACCTCGACGCTGCGCTCTGAACGCCTAGCGCTTATGCGCACCGTGCCACCCCGCACGCCTTCGGCGTAGGCGTGGCTGAACGCGTTGGTGCACAAGTTGGTGAACACCTGGTTCAGCACACCCGGAACGCCATGCAAGGTCAAGTCCTTCGGGCAGTCCACTACAAACGCGATGGCGGTGCGCTTGAAAACCGGCTGCATGTTGTGCAACACGTCATCAATCAATTCGGCTAGCGCGAAGTCACGCTCGGCCTCCGAGGTCTGGTCCACGGCCGTGCGCTTGAAACTTTGCACCAGCCGCCCTGCGCGCTGCAGATTGCTTTCCGCCAAACCGGCAGATTCCGTCATGAACGACAGCACGTCCTGCACTTCGCGTTCGTCCACCTCGTCACGCTGCAACATGGCTTCAAGCTTGCGCACTTCTGCGTTGAATTGCGAGACCGCGCCCACCGCAATGCCTACCGGCGTATTCACCTCGTGGGCAAAACCGGCCACCATGCGGCCCAGCGACGCCATCTTGGCGGACTCAATCGCGTTTTGCTGTTCGGCCCGAAGGTGCGCATTGGCCTGGGCCAACTCGGCGGTGCGCTCTTCCACCCGCTTTTCGAGCGAGGCATTCAAGGCGGTGAGATTGCTCTGGGCCTGCACCAGCAACTCGTTGCGTTCAACCAGATCAATATACAAGCGGCGCAAGGCCCGCAGCAGAATGTCGGTGCGCGGGTCTTCCGACGGGCGGTCGCTTTCATACGCCTCCGCCGCCGACACGCCGGCCCGCACCGCAAAGATCTGCCGCCCCATGGACCGGTCTTCACCCAGGATATGAAACACCAGCCAGTTGGCCAGGTAGTTGAGCAATTCACCCGCCGATAGCTGCCCGGCGTTGTTGCGCGACGCCATCCAGGCTACCACTTGGGCCACAAAGCGCTGGTGCGTAGCGCAATGTTCATCCACATGCCGAGGGTCGAGTGCCGCCTCGCGCATCTGCTTTTCTTCGGATTCAAAATGAACCACCGTGTAGGCGGCCAGCTCTTGCAGAACCCGGTCAATTTGATCCGGGTCGCCGCTGTCAATGTGTTCTCCGAGGGCATTGAGTAACTCCACCAAACGCTGATGCTGGGCATCCACGTCGGTCAGGCCGGTCTCAAAAAGGCTGGTCCACTCGAAAGTTTTCATTTGGCGCAACGGTACTCCGGTCGGGCCACGAAGTGAAGCAAAATCGGGGTTATCACCACGGTTTTTTTACCGTGCGTTTGCTCTGAATCAATTTCTCGACCGCATGCTCCTTATGACGCCCTGGTACCGCACCCTCCTATTTCTAATGGCGTTCTGTGCGCAGGGACTGGTCTCGCATGCCCAGGCCTTTGAAGACTCCATGGCCCAACGCACCATGGCCTGCACCGTCTGCCACGGCGCGCAGGGCCGGGCCGGGCCCGATGGCTACTACCCCCGTCTGGCCGGAAAGCCGGCCGGTTACCTGTACAACCAGCTCAACAATTTCCGGGTCGGTTGGCGGCACTACCCGCTGATGCAGGGGCTGATTGATCCCTTGGACGACCGCTACCTGCGCGAAATCGCAACGCACTTTGCGTCTCTTTCGGTGCCCTACCCGCCGCCCCGGCCCAGCACTGCCTCGGCCGCCGAACTCGAACGCGGGCGCAAGCTGGTGAAAGAAGGGCGTGAAGACGCCGGACTGCCTGCCTGCATGCAGTGCCATGGACTGGAGATGATGGGCGTGAACCCCAGCACGCCCGGCCTGCTCGGTCTGCCCGCGGACTACATCAACGCGCAACTCGGGGGCTGGCAAACCGGTCAGCGCCGCACCGCCTCACCCGACTGCATGGCGCAGGTGGCGCGCAAGCTGAGTGCTGCCGACATCAGCGCGGTATCGCATTGGCTGGCATCACAGCCCGTGCCGCCCAATGCCCATCCGGCCGACAAGAAACCCGACTCCCGCTCCAAAGTGGAGTTGAACTGCGCCAGCGCTCCCTGATATGTCCGCATCTTCCCGTTCCCCATCTCACCCGCTTGGCCGCTGGCTGGGCTTGCTGGCTTTTGTCACGTTGGCGGTGCTCGCAACGCTTTGGTTTCTGGGCGGTACCGGCCTCCAGGGCACCACGCCTGAGCCGTCCAAGGCCCCCCCTGAAGACGCCGCCACCCGCATCGAACGCGGGCATTACCTGGCACGCATTGGCAACTGCGCCTTCTGCCACACGGCACGCGGTGGCGCCGAATACGCGGGTGGCCGCGCCATTGCGACGCCCTTTGGCTCCGTGCTTTCGAGCAACATCACGCCCGACCCGGTGTATGGCATCGGGCGCTGGACGGCGGACGACTTCTGGCGGGCACTGCACCATGGCGTGTCAGCGGACGGCCACCCGCTGTACCCGGCCTTTCCGTACACCAGCTACACCCGCGTCAGCCGCGCCGATGCCGACGCCCTGTTTGCCTACCTGCAATCGGTGCCGGTTGCAACCACGCCCAATCAAGCCCATGCCCTGCGTTGGCCGTACAGCTCGGAGCTGGCCCTGCGGGTGTGGCGCGCGCTGTACTTCAAGCCGGCTGCACCGGTGGCCGATGCACCCAGCGCTGACACGGCCCCCGCAGAACGTGGTGCCTATCTGGTCGACGGCCTGGGCCACTGCATGGAATGCCACAGCGC
>CAKZJN010000533.1 GCA_936943465.1 uncultured Rhodoferax sp. | reverse complement strand
GGTCTGGCACGGGCCAGTGCCGTGGTGGTGACCTACCTGGACGAGCCCGCTGCGCTCAAGGTGCTGCACCAGACCCATTCGCATGCGCCCCAGGTGCCGGTCATCGTGCGCACCCAGGACGACCACAACCTGGAAAAGCTGCAGGCTGCCGGTGCCACCGAGGTGGTGCCCGAGGCCATTGAAGGCTCGCTGATGCTGGCCAGCCATGCGCTGGCGCTGGTGGGTGTGCCCATGCGCAAAGTGATTCGCATCGTCCAAGACCAGCGCGATGCCCGCTACAACCTGCTGCGGGGTTTCTTTCATGGTGCCGACGACAGTTCTGCCGATGATCTGGCGCACGAGCGCCTTGCCAGCGTGACCCTTCCTGCAGGCGCGCGCGCATGCGGCCAGCAACCCTCTGCGCTGTCTCTGGCTGAAATCGGCGTGCGCGTGGTCAGCGTACGGCTGGCTGGGGGCAAACCTGCCGCTGACCTGGATTCCGTCCTTTTGGCGCAGGGCGATATCCTGGTGTTGGCCGGTTTGGGCGACGCGCTGGCGATTGCCGAACAACGCCTGCTTGTCGGTTGAGGCGCACGGCGCGAGGCACAATGTGCGGCGTTGCATTCCCTAACCCCATTGGACGCGTCCTATGCAAAACCAAAGTGTGAATCAGTACCTGCGTGAGCACATCCGCACCGTGCCCGATTGGCCGGCACCGGGGGTTCAGTTCCGCGACATTACGCCGCTGTTGCAGGATGCGCGCGTATTCCGGGTGTTGATCGACGCCTTTGTGCACCGCTACATGGACCCCGCCCTGCGGCCCGATGTGGTGGCCGGCCTGGATGCCCGCGGTTTCATCATTGGCGCCGTGGTGGCCTATGAGTTGAATGTGGGATTTGTGCCGATTCGCAAGAAGGGCAAACTTCCGTTCACCACGGTGGAAGAGACCTATGAGCTCGAATACGGCAGCGCCACCGTGGAGTTGCACACCGATGCGGTGCAGCCCGGCCAGCGGGTGTTGCTGATTGACGATCTGATTGCCACGGGCGGCACCATGATGGCCGGACGGCGCCTGCTGGAACGGCAAGGCGCTGTGGTGACCGAAGGTGCAGCGATCGTGGATTTGCCCGAACTCGGTGGCTCAGCCAAACTCCGCGAGTCCGGCTTGCCCTTGTTTACGCTGGTGGACTTTGCCGGTCATTAGCCCGACGTTGCCGCTTACTCAAGACGGCCGAATTGGGTTGGCCCGAGATTGGGCGCCCTTTCATATGGGACGGTATCGCTGAAGTCGGAACCCTCGCGGTTGGTGGACTCGCCATCATCGTCCAGCGACGTAAAGGTCGCCGCATTTAATTCGCCCGATGCCAGTGCCTGCTTGAAGGCTTTCACTTCCTCATCCAACTCTTTCATAGCCAGTGAATCAGCCACGGGTACCGGTGCGGAAGGCGGCCGTACAGCGCGCGGCGTTGTACGTGTTTGAGATGAGGGCGCAGCCTGCGTGCCGGTCGTAGGTGACACCGAAGCCGCACCCAGTTCGTTCATGCGCCAGTAAACAGCCGTCACCAGCAGGTCGTGGCGGTCTTTGGCAGCCCGGGCGATGGCGCCTTCCAGCTCAGAGAATTGGGCCGATCGGGCGAAATAGTCACGCGGAATGTCCATCATGATCAGGTACTTGCGCCCGCTTGAGTCGAGCGACAACACCTTGAACTTGTAGGTGGAGGATAAGAGACCTGCAGCGGTCATGCATTCACGCACCACGCCGTACAGCAGGTCTCGGCGCTCATGGCGTTCCGATTTGCGGTCCGGCACCGGTTGCGGCCGGGGTGGAATCAGGGCACTGCTCAGGGGCAGCGTAGCGTCACCTTGCAGCATATCGGAGCCTGGCGTTGTCGCAGCGTAGTTTGCCTGCTCCTTCTTGCCGAACCAACGGAGGAATGACATGGTGTGTGTGTGCTGTAAGTGACCTGAATTCCAGTGTAGACCAGATCACTTGCCAATACAAAACTGGGAAAAGATGACACCCAGCAGGTCGTCGGAACTGAACTCGCCGGTGATCTCGCTCAAGGCCGCCTGCGCCAAGCGCAACTCCTCTGCCAGCAAGTCCAATGCCTGAGCCTGCGAGGCCAAGTGGGCCGCTGCGATGTCGCAGTGCTGCTCCACCCGGCGCAGTGCCTGCAAGTGGCGCTCGCGGGCGATGAACGTGCCCCCGGCTGGCGCTTGCCAACCTGCCGCCTGCAGCAAGGTCTGGCGCAGCGCATCCAGCCCCGCTCCGGTTTTGGCTGACAACACAATGCCCTGATCCCGAGATTCAGGCGCGGCATCGGCCTTGTTCCAGACATCGATCACGGGCACAGACGAAGGCAGCGCACGGGCTAACGCAGCAGCAATTTCTGCGTCACCGGTCTGGTAATCCGCGTGGGCGAAACGGGTCAGGTCATGCAGGAAGAGCACGACATCGGCGGCGGCAATGGCTTCCCAGGCGCGGGCAATGCCCATTTGCTCGACCACGTCGTCGCTCTCGCGCAGCCCGGCGGTGTCAATCACATGGATGGGAACGCCCTCGATCTGAATGGTTTCCTGCACCTTGTCGCGGGTGGTGCCGGCGATGGGCGTCACGATGGCCAACTCGGCCCCCGCCAGGGCATTCAGCAAGGACGACTTGCCAGCGTTGGGCTGCCCCGCGATCACCACATGGATGCCTTCACGCAGCAATGCGCCTTGGGTTGCGCGGGCAAACACCGCATGCAAGCTGTGCTGAATGCGTTCCAATTGCCCGCTGGCATCTGCTTTTTGCAGAAAGTCGATTTCTTCTTCGGGGAAGTCGAGCGTGGCTTCGACCAGCATGCGCAGGTGCGTCAGCGCCTGGAGCAAGGCATGCACTTCATTGGAAAACGCGCCTGACAGCGACTGCGCCGCGCTGCGTGCTGCCGCCTCGGTGCTGGCATCGATCAGATCGGCAATCGCCTCGGCCTGGGCCAAATCGATCTTGTCGTTCAGAAAAGCCCGCTCGGAAAACTCCCCCGCCTCGGCCAATCGCAGAGCGGGCAAGACAGTGGACTGTGTCGCTGGTTCAGGCTGGGCCGCCACTTCCAGACAGCGGGCCAACAACAACTGCAACACCACCGGCCCACCATGGGCCTGCAACTCCAGCACGTCTTCACCGGTAAACGAGTGTGGTGCAGGGAAATAGAGCGCCAGACCCTTGTCGATGGGCGCGCCCGCCGCATCCGCAAAAGGCAGATAAACCGCCTCGCGCGGAGGCAGCGAACGACCGAAAAACGCGTGAACAAAGCGCCCAAGCCCCTTGCCACTGACACGCACAATCCCCACCGCCCCCCGCCCGGGTGCCGTAGCAATAGCCAGAATGGGATCGTGGTGGCGACTCAACATAAGGGTGAAGTGTAGTCAGGCCCGCGCTGAACCTTAAGAGCCGCCGGCCACAAATGCATGCCAACGACGGGTAGCCAATTCAGGCACACCGCGGAACCGGCTTAGCCGGGCCGCTGGTGTCGCCCCCTGGGGGGAAGCGCCGCAGGCGCTTCGGGGGGGACGTTAAAACTTCGGCAAATTGAACTGCGGCGGCACACCCATGCGGGTGTTAATCAGCCACTGCTGCGCGATCGACAACACGTTGTTGGTGATCCAGTACAGCACCAGTCCCGACGGGAAGAAGAAGAACATCACGCTGAACGCCAGCGGCATGATCCACATCATCTTGGCCTGCATGGGGTCCGGCGGTGCGGGGTTCAGGGCGGTCTGCAACAGGGTGGTCAGGGTCATGACCAGGGGCAGGATGTAGTAGGGATCGGGAGCCGACAGGTCATGCACCCACAGCGCCCAGGGCGCGCCGCGCATTTCGACGGTGGCCAACAGCACCGAGTACAGCGCAATGAATACCGGAATCTGAACCATGATGGGGAAGCAGCCGCCCATCGGGTTGACCTTTTCTTCGCGGTAGATGCGCATCATTTCCTGCTGCATCTGCTGCGGTTTGTCCTTCAGGCGCTCGCGCATTTCCATGATCTTGGGGTTGATGGCCTTCATCTTGGCCATGCTGGCGTAGGCCTTGGCATTCAACCAGTAGAAGGCAATCTTGAGCAGCAGCACCAGCGCCACAATCGACCAGCCCCAGTTCTGGATAAAGCCATGCAACTTGTCGAGCAGCCAGTACAGCGGCTTGGCCAGAATGGTCAAATGGCCGTAGTCCTTGAGCAGTTCCAGACCCGGAGTCAGCGACTCCAGCATCTTTTCTTCCTGGGGTCCGATGAACAGCTTGGCATCCACCACCTTGGAAGCACCGGCGGCAATGGGTTCCAGCGGAGCGACGATGGTGGCGCGGTAGCAGCAGTCGGCCAGTTTGGAGCCGATATCCACCGCATCCATGGACAGGTTGCGCTGCACGCCATCGGGCAGGATCCAGGCGCTGGCAAAGTAGTGCTGCACCATGGCCACATAGCCATTGGTGGTGGTCTTCTCAAACTCGGCCTTGTTCTTCTTGATGTCGGCGAAGTCTACTTTTTCAAACTTCTTGGCCTCGGTGTAAACCGCAGGGCCGGTGAAGGTGGAATAGAACGACGATCCGCCGGCCGGGCTGTTGCCGTCGCGCACCAGTTGCAGGTACAACTGGGCCGACTGCGGTGTGCCCGAGGTGTTGACCAACTCGTGCTTAACCGCAATGTCGTAGGCGCCACGGCGCAGGGTATAGGTCTTGACCAGCTTGATGCCGCCCACGTCCGGCGAGGTGAACTTCACGACCAATTCGTTTTCACCGTCCTTGAGTTCATGCG
>CAKZJN010000532.1 GCA_936943465.1 uncultured Rhodoferax sp. | reverse complement strand
AGCTGCATGCCCAGGATTTCGCCAGCGATGCGCTTGACGTCATCAATGGTCTTGGCAACCTTCACGCCGCCGCCCTTGCCGCGTCCACCAGCGTGGATCTGGGCCTTGACAACCCACACGGGGCCGCCCAGTTTTTGTGCGGCTTCTACAGCCTCCTGCACGGTGAAGGCGGGGATGCCGCGGGGCACCGGTACACCGAATTGGCGCAAGATTTCCTTGCCTTGATACTCATGAATCTTCATAACATCTCTCTTGAGGCTGGACAATGTTCACCATGTATTCCGTGGCGGTAACCACGTACATGGCACTGGGCACATCAGGGCGGGACTGTATCATGCGACAGCGCGCCAAACTGTTTCCAGCCTTACAGCGCCGCTCTGTCAAAAACCTGTGTTACGACAAGGTTACCGAGCGAAAGTTTCTAGCTTCTTACTCTGTGCTTTGCAATGAAAAAAATTTTTATCGACGGTGAAGCCGGCACCACCGGCCTTCAGATTCGCGAACGACTGCAGGCCATGGCCGGCATTGACCTCCTCAGCATTGACCCGGCCCTGCGCAAAGACCCGTTAGCCAAAAAAGCGTTGATGGCGCAGGCCGATCTGGTGGTGCTGTGCCTGCATGACGATGCGGCGGTCGAGTCGGTGGCCATGGTCGATGCCATTGCCACGGAATCCGGCAAACCAGGCCCCAAGATTATTGACGCCTCCACCGCCCACCGCACGGCGCCGGGCTGGGTTTATGGCTTTCCTGAACTGGCTGCCGGCCAGCGCGAAGCCGTGGTCAACGCTTCCCGCGTGGCCAACCCGGGCTGCTACGCGACCGGCGCGATTGCGCTGCTTCGCCCGCTGGTGGATGCAGGTTTGTTGCCTGCCGATTTTCCAGTCTGTCTGCCGTCGATCAGCGGCTATTCCGGCGGCGGTCGCACCATGATCGAGGCCTACGAACAAGGCAGCGCCCCGCCCATGGAGCTGTATGCGTTGGGCCTCAAGCACAAGCACATTCCGGAAATCATGCGCTACACCGGCCTGACCCGCAGGCCTTTGTTTGTGCCGTCGGTCGGCAATTTTGCGCAGGGCATGCTGGTGCAGTTGCCGCTGCATCTGGACACCTTGCCGGGCAAGCCCACGGCGCAGGACCTGCATGCAGCATTGGCAAAGCACTACGCGGGCAGCAACTGGGTCACCGTGGAGCCGGTCACGCCGGATCTGAAGCTGGATGCGGTGGCACTGGCCAATACCAACAAGATGGAGTTGCGCGTTTTTGGCAATGACGCTGCCAAGGACGGCTTTGCGCATGCGGTGCTGGTCGCGCGGCTGGACAACCTGGGCAAGGGCGCCAGCGGTGCGGCCGTGCAGAACCTGCAGTTGATGCTGGGGATTTGAGTTTTTCCGCCTTGGAAACCCTTCGCTCGCTCGCGGCGAGGGGGTAGGCGCCCGGCCCTCATGGTGCGGGGGTACGCACAAATCGGGCCGAACGCCTACCCCCTCGCCGCGGAATCACTAGCTAGCCCAGGCTTCGACACAGGGGTCAAGCCGACCTTCAATCTTCATCGCTACCTGACACGACTTTGTGAATCGTGTCGCCACCAAAACCACGGCTGGCGAGGAAACGCATGTGTTTGGCGCGCTCGGTGGCGTCTTGGGGGGGCGTGCCGAACTTCTTTTTCCAGACTTCACGCGCCCGGTCTACTTCGGTGGCGCGCAGGGCATTGAGGGCGCTGGCGACGGCTTCGGGCTCGAGGCCCTTGGATTGCAATTCCTGCTTGATGCGCTGGGTTCCCAGCTTGGCGGAACGGCGGTGCAGGACCGACTCCACCACCCGGTTTTCGTTGATGAAGTCCTTGGCAGCCAGGGTGTCCAGCACCTTGGCCAGGGCGCCAGGCTCTTCTTCGTACTGAGCCAACTTGCGCTCCAGCTCCGCGCGGGAGTGCTCCCGCGTGGAGAGCAGGCGCAAGGCCCGGCCGGTGAGTGACAAGGTGGCCATGCTCTGGGTCAGATGGTGGAATGAAAAGGGCCGGGGGCGAATGGGTCAGCGCACCACTGGCGCGCCGACCCTGTGATTTCACTCTGCCTTGTCTGCTTTATCGGCTTTGTCCGCCTTGTCGGCCTTCTTGCCCTTGACCTTTTCCACTTCGGCCACAGGCAGCAGCGGGATGCCCAGCGAGTCGCGCACCTTGTTTTCAATTTCCACCGACAGGTCGGAGTTTTCGCGCAGGAACTCGCGGGCGTTGTCACGACCCTGGCCAATCTTTTCGCCCTGGTAGGCGTACCAAGCTCCAGACTTCTCCAGGATGCCGGCATTCACGCCCATGTCGATGATTTCGCCGTGGCGGCTGATGCCTTCGCCAAACAGGATGTCGAACTCCGCCGTTTTGAACGGGGGCGCCACCTTGTTTTTGACCACTTTCACCTTGGTCTCATTGCCGATGGCGTCCTCGCCCTTCTTGATGGTGCCGGTGCGGCGGATGTCCAGGCGCACGGAGGCGTAAAACTTCAGCGCGTTGCCACCGGTGGTGGTTTCTGGGCTGCCGAACATCACGCCAATCTTCATGCGGATCTGGTTAATAAAGATCACCATGCAGTTGGTCTTCTTGATGTGGGCGGTGAGTTTGCGCAGGGCCTGACTCATCAGGCGGGCTTGCAGGCCCGGCAGGCTGTCGCCCATTTCACCTTCGAGTTCAGCCTTGGGGGTCAAAGCCGCCACCGAGTCCACGATGATCAGATCGACCGCGCCGGAGCGCACCAAGCTGTCCACAATTTCCAGCGCCTGCTCGCCGGTATCGGGCTGGCTGATCAGCAGGTCCTGCAGGTTCACACCCAGCTTTTGGGCGTACTGGATGTCCAGTGCATGCTCGGCATCGACGAAGGCACATTGGCCGCCCTGTTTTTGCATCTCGGCTACCACCTGCAGGGTGAGCGTGGTTTTGCCGGAGGATTCCGGGCCGTAAATTTCGACCACCCGGCCGCGCGGCAATCCGCCAACGCCCAGTGCAATGTCCAGTCCCAGCGAGCCGGTGGACACCACCTGAATATCCTCAATCACCTCGCCTTCGCCCAGGCGCATGATGGTGCCCTTGCCGAATTGCTTTTCGATCTGGGCCAGCGCGACTTGCAGCGCCTTGGCTTTTTCACTGTTGGCGGCCATGCCTTTAACGGGTGCGTCCATGGAAATTCTCCTTATAAATCAATCGGTTGCTTCGGCTGTTCTGCATCTGCTATTAATTACAGGCTGGATGCTTGAACAGTAGTTTAACGGTGCTTATTGAAATTGGTAAACACAATTTTTAGTCAGTTTGCATTACCATTTGAGCATGGCCATTCCCCCCCTCCAAGCCAGCGAATCCTGGCGCAGCAGCCACCCCGGGCACTGGCTCCGGCTGGCGTTGGAACGCTTCGACGCGCGGGTGATGGCGTGCATGGCGCAACACCCCGGCGTCTCGCTGGGCCTCTCCAACCTGGCGGCCCGGGGGCAAGTGGCGGCCGCCCATGTTCACATCACGCGGCACCTCCCCATCCAAGGCGCCCGGCTGACCGAGCTGGCAGCGGCGGCCGGCATGACCAAACAAGCCATGGGCACCCTGGTCAACCAATGCGAAGCCTGGGGCATGGTGCGCCGTGAAGGCAGCACATCCGACGGGCGCGCCAAGCGCGTGGTCTTTACCGAAGTGGGGCAGGCCTGGCTGGCTGCCTACCAGGAAGCGGTGGTCCAGGCCGAGGCCGAAATGCGCGCCGCCGTGGGCGAGGAAGTGGCGACCGTGATTAGCCTGGGCCTGGAGGCATACAGCAGCAGCTAAAACCCTGCTGTACAGGCCTAGAATGCGTGCATAAAAAGGAGACCCCCGATGCGTATTTTGATAGCGGAAGATGACCAGGTTCTGGCAGACGGCCTGCTGCGCGCCCTGCGCAGTGCCGGCGCGGCGGTGGACCACGTGGCCAGTGGCTCGGAAGCCGACGCCGCACTGATGACCAACACTGAGTTTGATCTGCTGATTCTGGACTTGGGCCTGCCCAAGATGCATGGACTCGAAGTGCTCAAGAAACTGCGGGCACGCGGTTCCTCGCTGCCGGTGCTGATCTTGACCGCTGCTGACAGCGTGGAAGAGCGCGTCAAAGGACTGGACTACGGCGCCGATGACTACATGGCCAAGCCTTTCAGCCTGCAGGAACTCGAAGCCCGCGTGCGTGCTCTGGTGCGTCGCGGCATGGGGGCGTCCAGCAGCAGCATCAAGCACGGCCCGCTGATTTATGACCAGGCCGGCCGCGTCGCAACCATCGACGGCAAGATGGTCGAGCTCTCCGCCCGCGAGTTGGGACTGCTCGAAGTGCTGCTGCAGCGGGCCGGCCGGTTGGTGAGCAAGGACCAGTTGGTGGAACGCCTGTGCGAGTGGGGCGAAGAGGTGAGCAACAACGCCATCGAGGTGTACATCCACCGCCTGCGCAAGAAGATCGAGAAGGGCCCGATCCGCATCGCCACCGTGCGCGGCCTGGGTTACTGCCTTGAGAAGATTCCTGGCTAGCCTAGCGAATGAAAATATTCCAGCGTGAGCAGCGCTCCCTGTTCGGGGAGATTCTGGATTGGATGCTCACGCCCTTGCTGCTGCTGTGGCCGATCAGCCTGGTGCTTACCTGGCTGGTGGCGCAGGGCATTGCCGGCAAGCCGTTTGACCGGGCGCTGGAATACAACGTGAGCGCGCTGGCGCAGCTCATCACCATCAAGAACAACCACGCCCAGTTTGCCTTACCCCTTCCGGCGCGCGAACTGCTGCGGGCCGACGACGCCGACACGGTGTATTACCAAGTGCTCGGGCCGCAGGGCGAATTCCTGAGCGGCGAAAAAGGTTTGCCCCTGCCCGGCGATGAAGACAAGGGCGGGACCGGCGAAGTGCGTATGCGCGACGACGAGTACAAAGGCGCCGAACTCAAGGTCGCCTACATGTGGGTCCGGCTCGACATTCCGCATAGCAAACCGGCGCTGGTGCAGGTGGCCGAGACGATGGACAAGCGCTCGGTGCTGGCCACCGAAATCGTCAAGGGCGTGATGCTGCCGCAGTTTGTGGTGCTGCCGCTGGCCGTGCTGCTGGTGTGGCTGGCGCTGGTGCAGGCCATCAAACCGCTGAACCGACTGGAAGAACGCATTCGGGCGCGCGACCCGGACGACCTGAGTCCGCTGGAGGTGGAGGCAGTGCCGATGGAGGTGGCGCCGCTGGTGGTGTCGGTGAACGACCTGCTGCTGCGCCTGAAAGATTCCATCGTGACGCAAAAGCGCTTTCTGGCCGACGCCGCGCACCAGCTCAAGACGCCGCTAGCCGGCCTGCGCATGCAAGCCGACTTGGCCCAGCGCGAAGGCGCTAGTGCGGACGACCTCAAGCAGTCTTTGCGCCAAATCGGACGCTCCAGCATCCGTGCCACACACACCGTGAACCAGTTGTTGGCGCTGGCCCGGGCGGAGAGCAGCAGCACGGTGCTGGCGCACCAACCCTGCGACGTGGCGCGCTTGACCATGGATGTGATCCAGGACGCGGTCCCGCGCGCCATGGACAAGTCGATCGACGTGGGTTACGAAGGCGCGCAGCCAAGTTCTGACGGGGTGATGGTGATGGGCAACCTCACGCTGCTGAAAGAAATGGTGCGCAACCTGGTGGACAACGCCATCAATTACACCCCTTCGCAGCCCGACAAGCCCGGCGTGATTACCGCGCGGGTGCTGATTGACCCGTTCAGTGGCGTGCTGGTGATTCAGGTGGAAGACTCCGGCCCTGGCATCGCGTTGGCGGAGCGTGAATTGGTGTTTCAACCGTTTTATCGCGCCCTGGGAACCGAGGCCGATGGCTCGGGCTTGGGCCTGCCGATCGTGCTGGAAATTGCGCGGCAGCACCGTGCAGAAGTTACGGTGGAAGATGCACGTCCCGGCCAGACGCCCCCGGGCTGCTGCTTTACCGTGCGTTTTGCTGCAGAAGCCGGCGTTCGCCCCGCGTCCGACGACTCAGTGACAGGCGTGTAGTGACTTGCCTGCCAGCGCGGCCTGCACGCCTTCCAGCTTGGGCTTGAGCGCTGCATTCACCGCCGGCAAAGTGAGCCGGTACGCCATCCCGGCGGTCTGCTCCTGCAGCACACGCGCCGTGTGCAGGCCCTTGGCGGCCAACCGTACCAATGCGCCATCTGCCTCTGCCTTCGATGCAAACGCACCCAGCGAAAAGCCGGGCTCCAGGGTCGCATTTTTCAGGCTCTCGACCGACAGGTTCATGCCGGCCACCTCAGCGCGCTTCTTGGCCAGCACATCGGCATTGGCGTACTTACCCATGTAGATGATCCAGCGTGGCGCAATCGGCGCTTCGTCCACCTGCCATGCCTCCGGCGGCAGGGCCTCGGCCAGGGCACGGCGCAGGCCTTCCGCCTGCGTCGCATCGAACGGCCCGGCCTGCAGACACTCCTTGTGCTCCTGCTCGGCCTTGACCTGGTCTTCAATCCGCTGGAATTCTTTGGCGCTCAGCAGGCGGATGGCATCCGGTTTGACCTGCTGCGCCAGCCGCTGCGGCTCGCTTTGTGCTGCCGGGCCGAAGCCATAGGGCAACAGATAGCCATGGGCCCAGGCGAAATACACACCATTGGCCAGCAGCAACACCAGTGCAAGTGCACGCAACATATCAGCTCGAAGCTCCAAAAGGGGCATCAGGCAAGGCGCCGGGCCGGACACTGACCTCCGCGCTGCTGATTTTTTGCAACCCGCCGGCAGTATGCACCAGCAAAGCACCGCCGGCATCCACCCCGCGCGCGACGCCCGTGGTGCCGTCGGTACAAGTCACCTCACGCCCATACAGCAGGTCGCGCGCATGGAAAGCGGTACGCAGATTGGTAAAGCCTTCCGTCTCAAACGCGCGCACCATCCGCACCAACTCGGGCACCACCGCCAGCAGGGCGGCCGGTGCATCGACGTCCGTCAGCACTTCGGTCAGCGCGGCCGGCGGTGTGCGCAGCCCTTGTCCGTCGCGCGGCAGGATGTTGATGCCGATACCGATCACAGCAAAACGCTGGTCGCCCACACTGGTGGTTTCAATCAGAATGCCGGCCAGCTTGCGGTCCTGCAGCCACACGTCGTTGGGCCACTTGAGTTGCAAGTCTGGATGCAGGCTTTGCACCACCGCCAGCCCCACCGCCAGCGACAGCCCCGACCAGTCGGCCGGCTGCAAGACAAGCCCCAGGGAAAAGGTGAGCGTGGCAATACCGGCTTGGGTGTCGCTTTGCCAGTCGCGCCCCAAGCGCCCACGGCCTGCGGTCTGGCGCTCGGCGACCAACAGCGTCGGCTCGGTCTGCCCGGCACGCGCGCGGCGCATCAGTTCAGAATTGGTGGAGTCCACCTCGGGCAACACCTCGACGGTGAAGCCCGGCAACTGCGGCACCACCGCCTCCCAGATAGCCTCCGCCGGCCAGCGAATCGTCACAGGTTGCATCCGGCGCGCAATGCCTTAATCAGGAATGCCGTGGAACCGGCTTAGCCGGACCAATGGCATTGCCCCCTGCAAGGGGCTGCGTGCCGCGGCTCTGAGCCTGACTGCGCAGGCTCGGACGGCTGTGCCACCGAAGCGGCCACACGCAGTGGGCAAGCCGGGGGGTGTGCATCACTTCTTGCGCTTCGGCGCGAGCAAAGT
>CAKZJN010000531.1 GCA_936943465.1 uncultured Rhodoferax sp. | reverse complement strand
CATCCATGCCAGCGCGCCCTCTTTCGGCGCGGCATAGCGCCATTTTGCATCAACATCGCTGTTCAGCTTGATGCCGGTGGTGTCCCATGTCTGGCCGATGGTGCAACCGGCATCGGTAAAGGCGGTGGTCGCCTCGGTGGCGAACGGGCTTCAAGCGGTCGAAGTGGCAGCGCAGATGGACAACCTGATCCGCAATGTGGCGGACCACTTTGAGGCGGAAGAGCGTTTGCTGGGCGCGGCCGGTTTTGAGGGTTTACCAGGTCACGCGGCGGCACATGGCAAGCTGATGGAGCGCGCTGTTTTTCTGGTCAACCACTATCGCAACGCGCGGCTTCCCATTGGGGACCTGCTGCAGTTTCTGATGCAGGACCTGATTGCCGCACACGTGATGGTGGAGGATCTGAGCTGCTTTGCGCCCGGCGCGGCGGAGGCGGTCTGAGGGGCGCGGCCCGACTCGCCGTGTCCGTCAGACGCCCGTGGTTTTGAGGGCCTGACTTGCCTCGACATCTTTTTCAAACTGGGTGATGGCGGCTTCCGTGAGCGCATCAGAAGACCATGCCGCCCAGCTCGCCGGCGGCAGGGTCACCGCAGCGGCGCCACAGGCCATCAGGCGGGCCAGTACATCGTGGGACTTGATGCTGGCTGCAAGCAAGGCTGGGCCGTTGGACTGCACCGCGACGCAGGCTTGCATCAGGGGCCAGACGTCGCGGCCGTCGGTGGCCAGGCGCCCGATGTAAGGCGCCACATACTGCACCCCCAGCGACTGGGCCCAAAGCAGTTGCACCGGGTTCGACAGGCCGGTGAGCAGGATCGCCTGTTTCTGCGACTGCACCGCGCGAATGCAGCCCAGCCAGTCGGCATGGCAGGGAAGTTTGATGGTCAGCGTGACCCCGACATCGGCAGCGGTTTTTTGCAGGGGTTCGAGCCAGCGCAAGGCCTCGTCGGCTTGGGGGCGGGGCAACTGCAGCATCAGTTCGGCAAGCCCGGCATCGGCCACTGCCTGAATCAAACCGGTGTAGCTGTCCAGGGTGACCGGCAGTCCGGCCTGGCGCACCAGCGTCGGGTTGGTTGTGACGCCCTGCACCGGCGGGCAACCGGCCGGCAAGGCCCAGGCAGAAGCGACAGCGGAGTCCAGAAATACTTTCAAGGTTGTCCTTTTGCGAAAAGCAGGGATTAGGAATGTAGTGGCAAAATTGTCTGGACGCCCTGGGGCCCTGAATAGCCCCAAGTGGCGGTAAACCACACTAACTTCTGCCATTCGGCACTGCAAACATGACATCCATATACGTACTCGGTGAAGCCCTGATGGACTGCGTCGCCACCGCCGACGGCCGGCTTCAACCCCATGTGGGTGGAAGTCCTTTCAATATGGCGCGCGCCGCCGCCCTGCGCGGCGGCACCGTGGCGTTCATCAACCGCTTTTCCCAGGACCAGTTTGGTGACCAGATGCAGGCGCAGTTGGCCAAGGACAAGGTGCAGACCGTGCTCGGCACGAGTCGCCTGCCGACCTCGCTGGCCGTGGTGCAGGTGAAGGACGGCCAGCCCAGCTACGGTTTTTACCGCGAAGGCATTGCCGACCGCGACTACCGCGTGGACGAGGTGCTGCAGGCGCTCGGTTCGGTAGCGCCCGGCGTGCTGCACACCGGCTCGCTGATGCTGGTGCCCCCGGAACACGACAAAGTGCTGGCGGTATTGCAAGGCGCCAAGGCGCAGGGCTGGGTCATCAGCGTGGATGTGAACCTGCGCCCCAAACTGGCCGCCGACCTGAACGCCTATGTGGCTGCGGTGAGGCAAGTGGCTGCTTTGGCCGACTGGATCAAGGCCAGCGATGAAGACCTGCATCTGCTCGGATTTGCCAATGCCAGCAAGGCCACCGCGCCGGAAATGGCGCAGGCGTTTGCCGCCCAGGGCGCCACCCGCATTGCGCTCACCTTTGGTGGTGACGGGGCGTGGTTGAGCGTGGACGGCGCCACGGCGGAAGATACGGCTCCGGTGGTGCGCGTCATTGACACCGTGGGCGCTGGCGACACCTTCTGGGGCAACTGCCTGGCCGACTGGACGCTGGACGCACAGGGCGCGGCCGAGCGGGTGCAATCCACCCTCAAAAACGCCATGCGGGCGGCGGCCATCAACTGCACCCGGGCCGGCTGCCAGCCGCCCACCCAAACCGAGTTGTTCGGTCTGGCGCAGCAGCAACAGCAACAACAGTAGGTACGCCCATGCAACTGTCCATTAACGGCAAAACGGTCGAGGTCGATGCAGCTCCTGATATGCCGGTTTTGTGGATGTTGCGTGACCTGTTGAACCTCACCGGTACCAAATACGGCTGCGGCATGGCCCTGTGCGGTGCCTGCACCGTGCACCTGGACGGCCAGCCGGTGCGGTCCTGTGTGGTGCCGGTTTCGGCGGCGCAGGGCAAGGCCATCAAGACGATTGAATCGCTGGGTGCCAACGGCCGATTGCATGCACTGCAGCAGGCCTGGATTGACGAACAGGTGCCGCAGTGCGGCTACTGCCAGAGCGGCATGCTGATGGCCGCTGCCGCGCTGCTGGAGCACAAGCCCCGTCCCAGCGACGCCGATATCGATGCGGCCATGACCAATCTCTGCCGCTGTGGCAGTTACCAACGCGTGCGCAGCGCCATACACCGTGCGGCGCTGGAATTGCGTGGGGGTTCAGCATGAAACGGCGTACCTGGATTCTGAGTGCCCTGGGCGCCACCGGGGCGCTGGTGGTGGGTTGGGGCGTCATGCCGGCCCGCTCGCGCATGGGCGACCCGGCCACGATGTTGCCCACCCGGGGCGACGTGGCACTCAACGGCTGGATCAAGATTGCAGCCGATGGCAGCGTCATTCTGGCCATGCCCCGCAGCGAGATGGGGCAGGGCGTGCACACCGGGCTGGCCACTCTGGTAGCCGAAGAACTGGATGTGCCGTTCTCGCTCATCCAACTGGAGCAGGCGGGCTATGAAAGCCTCTACGGAAACATCAGCATGCTGGTGGCCTCGCTGCCATTTCATCCCCTGGAGTCCGAAGGTGGGAATAAGCCGGCCAAAGTGCGCATCGGCGAGTGGATGGTCGGCAAGGTCGCGCGTGAGCTGGGCATCAACGCCACCGGCGGCTCGTCCAGCCTGGCAGATGCCTGGGACACGGTGCGCATGGCGGCAGCGGCGGCGCGTTCGGCTCTGCTGGGTGCGGCGGCGGCGCTCTGGCACGTGCCGGTGGCCGAACTGCGCATCGTCGACGGGCAGGTGCGCCACGCTTCCGGCCGGAGCACGCACTTTGGCACCCTGGCGGCTGCAGCCGTGCACAGTCCGGCACCGGTGGTGCTGAAAGAACGCAAGGACTGGACGCGCATTGGCACCAGCCCATTGCGCCGCGATGTTCCGGCCAAGGTGGACGGCAGTGCGCAGTTTGGCATTGATGTGCGTGTGCCCGGCATGTTGTTTGCGGCGGTGCGCATGTGCCCCATGCTGGGTGGTAGCGTGGCCTCGCTGGACAGTCAGGCCGCGCTGGCCATGCCGGGGGTGCGCAAAGTGGTGCCGCTGGAAGCTGTGGCTGGTTCCACGGCCGGGTTTGCCGTGGTGGCACAGACCAGTTGGCATGCCCGCAACGCCGCCCTGGCCGTGCCGGTGCAGTGGCAGCAGCGTGCAGCTGGTGCGCTGGATTCCGAGCGCATTCAGGAGGCGCTGCTGGCCCGCCTGAAAACCGATCCAGGTTTTGTTTTTTACGAAAAAGGCGATGCCGCCGTTGCCGAGGCGGGTGCCGCCAGCGTGCTGCGCGCTACCTACTCGGCGCCGTATCTGGCCCACGCCACGCTGGAGCCCATGAACTGCACCGCGCAGTTCCGCGATGGCAAGCTCACGGTGTGGGCACCGACCCAGGTGCCCGGCTTTGCCCGCGACGTGGCAGCCCGGGTGGCGGGAATCGATGCGGAGCAGGTCACCTTGCACGTCACCTATCTGGGTGGTGGTTTCGGGCGTCGATTGGAGGTGGACAGTGTGGCGCAGGCGGTGCAGGTAGCAATGGCCTGCGACGGCCAGCCGGTGCAACTGCTGTGGTCGCGGGAGGAAGACACCACGCATGACTTTTACCGGCCCCTGCATGTGGCGCAGTTGTCTGCTGCGCTGGACGCCCAGGGGCAAGCCAGCAGCCTGCGCATCCATTCGGCCGGCGATGCCATCACCCCCCGCTGGATGGCGCGTGGCATGCCCGCGCTGGCGGGTCCGGTGGATACGCCCGATAAAACGACGGCCGAAGGGCTGTTCGATTTGCCCTACGGTTTTACCCACCAGCACATGGCCCATGTGGCCACCCGCTCGGAGGTGCCGGTGGGGTTCTGGCGCTCGGTCGGGCACTCGCACAACGCATTTTTCTCCGAGGGTTTTGTCGATGAACTGGCTCACGCAGCCCAAACCGACCCGTTGGAATATCGCCGTGCCTTGCTAAAGGATGCGCCGCGCTATCTGGCGGTGCTGAATTTGGCCGCCGAGAAGGCTGGCTGGGGCAAGCCACTGCCTGCGGGGCACGCACACGGCGTGGCCCTGCACGAATCATTTGGCAGCATCGTGGCCGAGGTGGCCGAGGTGTCCCTAGAGGAAGGCAAACCCCGGGTGCACAAGGTGGTGTGCGCGGTGGATTGCGGCACCGTAATCAACCCCGGTGTGGTGGCGCAGCAAATGGAGAGTTCGGTGGTGTTTGGACTGAGCGCCGCACTGTTTGGTCGGATCGACATTCGCAATGGCGAGGTTCAGCAGACCAACTTTCACAATTACCCGCTGCTCACGCTGGCCCAGACGCCAGTGGTGGAAACCTGGCTGCTGCCCAGCGAACGCCCGCCCGCCGGTGTGGGTGAGCCCGGCGTGCCGCCGGTGGCGCCGGCGGTTGCGAATGCCTTGTTTGTGCTGACCGGCAAGCGCCTGCGGGCGCTCCCGTTGCAAGTCTGAGACTTCGGTCGGCTCGCGATCAGGGCGCCAGTTTCCACTGGCAAACCTGCTCCAGTGGCATCGGTTTGGCGAATTGGTAGCCCTGCGCGTAGGTACATCCCATCGAGGTAATCAGATTGGAGGTCGCGTTGTCCTCGATGCCCTCGGCCACACTGGTCAAATCCAGACGGCGCGAGAGTTCGAGTGCCGACTTGATGATGTGAAAACTGCGGGTGGAGTCGTGCATCTGCTGCACAAAGCTCTTGTCGATTTTGATGGTGGAAAAGGGCAGAGTCTGCAAGTAGTCCAGCCCGGCATAGCCGGTACCAAAATCGTCCAACGCAATGCCCACGCCCAGATCGCGCAATTGCTGCGTCACCGCAGTGACCTGGCTCAGGTTAGTGATCACGGCCGTCTCGGTCAGCTCAATGCGCAACTCGGCAGGCGGCATGGCCATGGCGAGCAGGCGCTGCTGAATGTCTTCGGCGATGCCCGGTTGGCAGAGTTCGGGGCCGGACAGGTTGAGGCTGACAAAGGGCGTGGTCCCGGGCGCGCCCTGGCACAGAGGGCGTAGACGGGGCCAGTCGAGCATGCCCCGGCGCAGCACCCAGTCTCCAATGCGGTGAATCAGCCCGGTCTTTTCGGCCAGTGGAATAAATTCGTCCGGGCTAATCAGGCCCATGGTGGGGTGGCGCCAGCGCACCAGACCTTCGTAGCCAATCAGCGAGCGACTGGCCATGTGGATGATGGGCTGATAAAAAAGTTCGAGCTGGTTGGAACCAATGGCCGCCGACAGGTCATGCGCCAGCGACAGGGTGCGCACCGCTGCGGCATGCAGATCGGGGGTCGATTGCGGTGCATTGGTGGTGCCCGGTGCCTTGGCCAACTCGGCGTCGCCGGCCGATTTGCCGCTGGAGTTGCGAAAGCGCTCCAGCAACAAGCGCAAAAGATACTGAATGACGGGGTCGGCACGCCCCAGCAGTTCTTCGACGTGCTGGCGGTCAATGCGGATCAGCGTGGTGGGCATTAATGCCTTGACGGTGGCGGTACGGGGTTGGCGGTCGAGCAGGGCGACTTCGCCAAACATGGCGCCTTCGGCCAGCACCGCCAGACGCAGTGGCTGGTCCGCGCTACCTGCCAGAACCTCCACACAGCCGCTTTCGATCACGTAAGCGGCATCTCCCGAATCGCCGGTCCGGAACACCGTGGCGTGGGTGTCCAGGTACTCGCGCTTGAAGCCGTTCATCTGGTTGTTCATGACTCTCTAAAAAAGAGCCTCCATCGTGCCCTGCTTGGACCACGCGGTCAACTGGCTAGGACCAGTAAACCGCTCCTTCGCTGGCGTACCACTGGGTCATGCGGTCGGCTACGGCCCCTTCAATCCGGCCGCGCCGGATTTTCATGGTGGGAGTCAGGAAACCGTTCTCGATGGACCAGGGTTCGGATGCCACCACCAGCATGCGCAGGTGCTCGTAGTCGGACAGGCTGCGATTCACATCGTGCAGCAATTGCGTGAGTTCGCGCTCCACTTCGGCCCGCACCTCGTCCGAGCCCATGCGCGGACGCAGCGCCTCGCTCAGCACCACCATGGCGTACGCCGACGATTGCCCCACACCAGAGACCATGCTGAGTTCAATCATGGGGTGGGCATTGAGCAGGTTTTCGATGGGCGCAGGCGCCACGTACTTGCCTTTGGCAGTCTTGAATATTTCCTTGACCCGGCCGGTAAGCCGGAGCAGGCCGTCCGCATTGCGTTCGCCCTTGTCGCCGGTATGGAAGAAGCCGTCCGGGGTAAACACTTCGGCATTCAAATCCGGGCGTTTGTAATAGCCCACCATCTGACCCGGAGACTTCAACAGCACCTCGTTTTCTTCACTGAGTCGCACCTCAACGCCCGGCATCGGAACGCCCACGCAACCCGGCGCATTGAAGTGTGTGGTGGACGCATGCGAATAGGCAAAGTCCTCGGTCATGGCGTAGCCTTCCAGGAGCTTCAGTCCCAGACGCCGGTACCAGGTAATCAGATCGGGCGGAATCGGGGCCGATCCGCTACAGGCAACCAGCACCTGATCCAGCCCCAGGCCCTTGAGCACTTTGCGACCGACCAGCTTTCCAAGAATGGGGATGCCGAGCAATCGGTCCAGCTTTTTGGGCGGCATCTTGCTGAACACGCCTTGCTGAAACTTGAGCCACAGGCGCGGCACCGAAATGAAGACGTTCGGCCGGGCCCGGTTCAGGTCTTGTATGAAGGTGTCCAGCGATTCGGCAAAGTAAATGTGTGAGCGGCCATCGACCAGTGCGGCGCCCTCCATCCAGGCGCGCTCAAAAATGTGCGCCAGCGGAAGGTAGGACAGCAGGCGTGGCTCCACTTCGGGGCCAATGGTTTTCTGAATGAATTGGCTGATGCCGACACTGGCTGCCGAAGCACCAGCAAAGCTGTGCATGACGCCCTTGGGTTCGCCGGTGGAACCCGAGGTGTACATCAATAAAGCCATGTCGGTGCCGGCGCGCTGCACCTTGCCGGTCAGCGGGGAGGTGCGCCGGGTGATGGTGTCCCAGCTCTCAAATGGGGTGGCCGGTGCCAACGGCATGGCAATGCAGGGTAGGCCTGTCGGAATGGCGGGTGCCTGCTGTTCCCAGGTGTCCAACTTGCCCACAAATAGCAGGCTGGAGCCGCTGTGTTCCAGTACGTAGCGGATGGTGTCGGCGGTTTCGGTGGGAAATATGGCCACCGTGGTGCCGCCTGCCAGCCAGATCGCCAATTCGGCAATGAAAAAGTGGGCGCAGTTCTTGGATAGGATGGCAATCCGCGCACCCGGCTCCAGACCCATCGATTTGATGTGCGTGGCCATGCGGCGGGCCTGGTCCATGGTCTGGGCCCAGGTGTAGTCCTGCACCTGGTTGTTGCCGAGTGGTTGCGTTAAAAAAACCTGGCTGGAACGGGCCGTCTCGTGCTCGTAAACGTAATCCAGCATCAGCTTGCTTGCCGCCATGGGCGTCCCCTTTCATTGTTGGCTTCGGTATGCCTTGCATTGTCCGGATAAACGCCCAAAACGGTTTGGTGCTTTCCCTATCGGTGTAACCCCCATGGCGCTGCATGTTCCAATCGCCACATGAACCCCGATGCACACACACTTTGGCGCGCCCCGCGATGGGCGTTTGCCATTTTGCTGGCCCTGCTGGGCATGCTGGGGCCGTTCTCCATTGACACCTATTTGCCGGCTTTCTCCGGCATTAGCACTTCGTTGCACGCCACGCCGGTGGAAATGCAGCAGACGCTTTCGGCCTACCTGTTTGCCTTTGCGTTCATGAGCCTGTTTCATGGCTCCATTTCCGACAGCGTGGGACGCCGGCCGGTGGTGTTGTGCGGGCTGGTGCTGTTCACGCTGGCCTCGGTGGGGTGTGCCTTGTCGCAAAGTATTGGGCAACTGATTTTTTTCCGCACCATGCAGGGCCTGTCCACCGGTGCCGGCATTGTGGTGGCGCGTGCCATTGTGCGCGACATGTACCCGCCCTCGCAGGCGCAGCAGGTGATGAGCCAGGTGACCATCTTTTTTGGTGCCGCCCCGGCCATTGCGCCCCTGCTGGGCGGGTGGCTGCTGGGCGTTTCGGGCTGGCACGCCATCTTCTGGTTTTTGTCCGGCGTGGGGGTTGCGCTGGGGCTGGCGATTTATCGCCTGCTGCCCGAAACCCTGCACCAGGCGCAGCGTCAGCCGTTTCATCCGCAGGCCTTGCTGGCGGGCTACTGGAAACTCGGCTCGGACCCGCGCTTTTTTCTGCTGGCGCTGGCCAGCGGTATTCCGTTCAATGGTTTGTTTTTGTATGTGCTGTGTGCGCCGGCATTTTTGGGGGAGCATCTGGGCTTGCCGCCGGCGCATTTTTTCTGGTTCTTCATGCTCTCCATTGGCGGCATCATGTGCGGCGCCTGGGTCAGCGGTCGGGTGGCGGGCAAGCTCACTCCTAAGCGCCAGATCCGCAACGGCTTTGTCATCATGGTGGGCGTGGGGTGCATCAATTTGCTGGCCAATCTGCTGTTCAAGGCCGATGTGGTCTGGGCCATGCTGCCCATCTGTGTGCTGTCTTTTGGCTGGGCCCTGATGGTGCCGGTGGTGACGCTGCTGGTGCTGGACCTGCACCCCGAGCGGCGTGGCATGGCGTCGAGCCTGCAGATGTTTATCGGCTCTAGTGCCAATGGATTGGTGGCCGGAGTGATTTCTCCTTGGGTCATGCATTCCACCGTGGGTCTGGCAGCAACGTCGGTGGGCATGGTGTGTATCGGATTACTGGCGTGGATCTTCATCCGCAAACGCTGGCCGGAGATCGGGCAGCAGGTGCATGCCTGAGCCCCATTTGTTGTAAGCAAACATGTCTGAGACCGTTGCGGGCAGTGCGGACACCTAAAATTTCAGAGGGCGCTTTGCGTCTGCTTTAGGGAACTACTATGTCAATCCAATCCTCTCGTTGGGCCTGGCTGGCCAGCGGCCTTCTCGGCCTGACTGCAGCCGGCGTTTTTGCCCAGACCACTGTCACCATTACCTCAACCGGCACCCAGCCGGTGGGCACTGCGCCAACGACGGTGCGTCCCACGACAGGGGATGCCAAGATCGCCCAAGCACTCGCCAAGACCGAACTGGCGCAGGCCGGCATCACCCAACCCACTCCGGCTCAAATGCAAGCGGCGCTCAACGGTGGCACCGTAACGCGGGCCGACGGGACAACCGTGGTGTTCAAGGGCGTTGTGACACAACACCAGTCCGGCATGGGCTGGGGCCAGATTGCCAACGCCATGGGCGTGAAACTCGGGTCATTGGTCAGCGCCACCCGATCCGAACATGCGGGCAAGAAAGAAGCCCATGAATCGGAGGATGGCGACCATACCCACAAGGGCGCCAGAGACAAGGCCGAGGGCAGCAAACCGGCGAAGTCATCAGAGTCC
>CAKZJN010000530.1 GCA_936943465.1 uncultured Rhodoferax sp. | reverse complement strand
GCGCATGGGCTCCGGGCAGGTGGGCAACCAGACACAAAACGCCATCAGCACCCACCACCGCAATTTGGCTGGGCCGCGCCAGAAGTCGAACCGAATGCCCGTTTGCCAAGACCGGATCATGCTGAATGGCTACCTGCATCCAGCGCGCATCATGGTGCGCCACCAGCAACCGCCCGGTAACGGGCAAGGATTGAACCCACTGTGCCATAGCGCCTTGCGCCGATAAACCCTGCACCACCGCGGCACGCAAGCGCTCTTGCGCAGCGCGGTCGGACTCCACACGCCAGTGCAAAGAAGTTAAGTCGGCATCGGGAACCGCGTTACGTAGCAGCCAGTCGCTCAGGCGCTCGCCAGGCACGACGACGCTGCCATTGACTGACTGCACCGCGTTTTGCGCCATGGCAGGCCAAGCCACCAAGGCGCACGACAACGCCAATAAAGACGAAATTGCAAGGCGCGTTGCCTTACCGGTGCGGACACATTTCATGGTTCTTCTTCCAGCACCGGCCACCGCTGCAACTTCAAACAAAAATCAGGCGCCAAGCACTGCTCGGAATACACAATGGTGTCCACACCCCGGTGGCGCCCCCAGGCAAACCACGCAGCGGGCAAGGCGTTGCCCGGCTGACCGGCCAATGGCTCGGCAGACTCCCGAAACCAGCGATAAGTTTGGGCTTTTTCTTGGGGCAGCGAGGCCAGCAATTCGGTAGCGGGCAAGCCAGGCAAGGCCTCCACGCGCATGGCCT
The DNA here is from genome assembly GCA_936943465.1 of uncultured Rhodoferax sp. Taxonomy (GTDB): domain Bacteria; phylum Pseudomonadota; class Gammaproteobacteria; order Burkholderiales; family Burkholderiaceae_C; genus Allorhodoferax. The sequence goes on along the minus strand of CAKZJN010000530.1, from coordinate 1,753 downwards.
CCAACACGCCATAGCGATACCCCGGCATCACATCCCGCCTGCGTTCATACCGCACGGGCTGAGTTCCCAGTTCCGTCCAATTGGGGGGCGCCGGGTTTAATCGAACCGACTGCCAATCGTGCAACGCACCAGTAACCCCCACCACGCGCCCGTTCTGTAGGCGCAGTGCCTCCTGATTGCCGGAATACCAAACCTCCACCTCCCCGGCAGGGTGCGGGTCTACATAGCCCAGTACCAGCAAGCCCGGCGGGTAGCTCCCCACCTGCACACGCAAGTAACCAAAGCGAAGGTCCGGTTTGTCGGGAATAGTGGCCTGCCCGCCATCGGTCGCAATCAGCGTCTTCAAAGAGTCATACGCCGGCGAATAGGAGTTGTTCGCGCAACCTATCAGAGTCACCACACAAAGCAACGCGCCACAAGAACGAACTAAGGCCAAAAGCATCGCCTGAATAAATGTGAATCCACCAAAAAGAACGGCGCCCGAAGGCGCCGTTCTCAAGAGGCAAAAACTTAGTTGGTACCAGTTGTGCCGGTGGTCTTGGTGCTGTTACCAACCACCACAATCACTGCGGTGCCAACCAAAGCAGCAGTAGCTGCAGACACGCCAGCCACCGTAGCGCCAGAAGCGCCAGCAGCACCAACTGCAGGTGCTTGTGCGAAGGCAGGTTGCGCCAGCAGAGCAGCGGCAGCGACGAAGGACAATGTAATAGCTTTAACGGACATGAAAAACTCCCGGTTGTTGAAAAGACACGCCGCAAGAATACCAGAAAAACACAGTTTTGACCGCAGTGCAACATTGTTGGGTGCAATGCTGCACGAATGCAACAAAATCAGTTGAACATGGTGCCCTTCTGCCCTTCACTCTCAGCCTAAGCCCTTAGATTCATCGCAGTAGCAGAACTCATTGAACGAGAACGCAATTCTTTTGGGAGCTAATTACATCTGAGCCAATTAGTTTCATATTAAATATATAGGCAGGAGATACTCAAAAATGGAATTAATAAAAATCTTCAGTCATTTATTCACAACACAAACATATGAAAAAAAATTTGATGCTATAGTAGGAATTGTCGTTAACTACATTAAATCTCAAATGCAACTAGCTGAACTCCTAAAGCAAAAAGAAGCCCTCGAAGCACAAATCGCCGAAGTACGCCAGTCGGAACTTGCGGAAGCTATCAGCACCGTCAAGAGCCTGATTGCTGCCCATGGTCTGACCGTAGAGGATCTGTTTGGAACGATTAAGCGTGGACGCAAGGTTGATGCTCCCCGCGAAAAGAGCAAGGTAGCAGCTAAATACCGCGATCCTATCAGCGGTAAAGAGTGGAGCGGACGCGGTCTCGCACCCAAATGGCTACAAGGTAAAAACAAAGACGATTATCTGATTGCATAAGCAACCGTTTCTAATTGAAAAGGCCCAAGGCATGCTCAATGCTTGGGTCTTTTTTATTGATTAGTACTGTCCCGGATTTTGATATCCAACGTTTTCGAACAATCAGGTAGGCCTGATACTGTGGTTTTAGCTGGCTCGCTACCTATAAAGGGGCAATAAACCATTGCAGATCTGACCTCCTCAATCTGGTGGTGGCCAAGGACCACTTGACCAAGCCGCTGGCAAACGCTGCCGTCAAAAGCAACATCGAAAAAAAGAGCCCGAGATATAGAGCCCCCCTGGAACTGGTGGTCAACACCGTCACCATGGAAGAAGCGGTACAGCAGCAACAACGCGGAACGCTACTCAGTGCGGAGAGGA
>CAKZJN010000529.1 GCA_936943465.1 uncultured Rhodoferax sp. | reverse complement strand
TTGTGGAAAGCCTGGAACCGGCGATCGCGCAAACACTGGAAGCGCTGCAGCAGACGCTGACCGATCTGGCTGCGCCGTCCGTGCTGGCAGCGGCGCCGCCAACTGCCTCCCCGGCCCAGTTGCAGACCCTGATTTCGGATTTGCAAACGCTGCGCAAACTGCTGGTCCAATCTGACTTGCAGGCACTGGACGTGTTCGTTGCCATGCTCTCCCGGCACACGGGTCTAGACGAGACATTGCAGGGCTTAGACCAGGCACTCAAGGCTTTTGATTTTGGAAAAGCTGTGGTCCAATGTGACGAACTGATTCGCCGCTTTGGCACCACCCACTGAACATGATCGACCTCGAGACCCCGGTAGCGGAACTACTGGACAGCACACATGGCAAGCCCAAGCTGCTGGTCGTGGACGATCAGCCGATCAATATTCAGGTGATGTACCGTTGCTTTGCCGGCGATTACCAGGTGTTCATGGCGACCAACGGCGAGCAGGCTTTGTCCCTTTGCGCCAGCAATCCCCCCGATTTGATTCTGCTGGACGTGGTCATGCCCGGCCTTGACGGGTTTGAGGTTTGCAAGCGCCTGAAGGCAAACGACACCACCGCCCATATCCCCGTCATTTTTGTCACAGCGCACACCGATCCAGCCCAGGAAACCCATGGCCTGAACCTCGGTGCTGTGGACTTTATTGCCAAGCCGGTCAACCCGGACGTGGTGCGGGCACGGGTCAAAACCCACCTGACACTCAAGTTTCAGTCCGATTTGCTGCGCCAACTGGTGTTTTTGGATGGTCTGACCAGCGTTTTTAACCGGCGCTATTTCGACCAGCAGATTGCCACCGAGTGGTCGCGGGCCAGCCGCAGCAATGAACCCCTGTCGCTCATTTTGCTGGATGTGGACTTTTTCAAGCTCTACAACGACCGCTATGGCCATCAGGCCGGTGACGATGCCCTGCGTCTGGTCGCCAGCACGCTCAAGAATTCGCTACGGCGCCCGGCGGACTTGGTTGCGCGCTTTGGTGGCGAAGAGTTTGCCTGCATCTTGCCCGAGACTTCGCACGACGATGCGATGGTGATTGCCTACGACTTGGAGCGCAAAATCCGCGAGTTGGGCATTCCGCACCAAAGCTCTACGGTGGACAGCATGATCACCATCAGCGTCGGTTTGGCCACACGGGTCGCCAGTTCGGGCAACGATGTCAACGAACTGATCGGTCTGGCCGACAACCTGCTTTACAAAGCCAAACATACCGGCCGTGGCCGCGTGTGCAGCGGCGTGCTCGGCGCAACAACCTGATCGGTTCAGGCGCGGGAGTCGAACTGCAGAATCGCCTTGGCGATCTGCTCCAGCGGCAGGATATCGTCCACCGCCTGTAGTTTGATCGCCTCTTTCGGCATACCAAACACCACGCAGGTTTCCTCGTTTTGCGCAATCGTGCGGGCGCCCCCGTCGTGCATCACCTTCATGCCACGGGCACCGTCATCGCCCATGCCGGTCATGATGATGCCCAACGCATCGCGCCCGGCCACTTCGGCGGCCGACTTGAACAGCACATCCACCGACGGTTTGTGGCGATTCACCGGCGGGCCGTCCACCACGTGCACGTAATACTGCCCGGCCGTCTTGCGTAACTGCATGTGCAGGCCACCCGGAGCGATCAGCGCCACGCCCCGCTCCAGACGGTCACCATCCTTGGCTTCACGCACCTGCATTGCGCACAGCCCGTTGAGGCGCTGCGCATACATGGCGGTAAATTTTTCGGGCATGTGCTGGGTGATGGCGATGCCGGGCGCATCGCCGGGCAGACTGGTCAGCACCAGTTCCAGGGCTTGCGTGCCACCGGTCGAACTACCGATGACGACCGGCTTGTTCATGGCAAAGGCGTGCACCGAGGCCAATACCGGTGCGCGCGCCGCGGGCGCTTTGGCAGCGTGCGGATCGGGCGCGCTGTGGCGCGCACGCGGGCGGGAACGCGCAGCCGTCTTGAGCGCCAGAATCATCTCGCGACGCGAGTCATCCAGGTATTGCTTGAGACCCAGCTTGGGCTTGGCCATGACCGAGACGGCACCGGCCGACAGGGCCTCTAGCGCCACTTTGCTGCCTTCGGTAGACAGCGTCGAGCAAATCACCGTAGGGATCGGGTTGGTGGACATGATCTGGCGAAGGAAGGTGAGGCCATCCATGCCCGGCATTTCAATGTCCAGCAGCAGCACGTCGGGAGACGTGCGGCGAATGGCATCCATCGCCAGCAGCGGATTGGGCGCACTGCCCACCAATTCCACCTCGGCATTGCCCGCAAGGATATGTGCCAGTGCCTGTCGCACGATGGCTGAGTCATCCACTACAAAAACCTTAACAGCCATTTTTCGTCCTATTCCGGAAGTACGGTTTCAACTGCGGGGTGCTGTTGCCCCACGGTCCAATTTACTTTGCGGTAGCCGGTACCGCCCACATCCTGGTGCAGCACCGGTACGCCATGGGCGTCCAGGTAGTGCAGCACCCATTCCACATTGTTCGCACCCACATGCTTTTCGCGAAACAGTTGGGGAAACATATTGCCGCCGCCGTACACATAGGCCTGGCACATGCGCGGGTTAACGGCCTTGGCGCGCAGGCGGGTAAACATCTCGTGCATGGCCACCACCCCGTAGGCCGTGTTGTGCCGGTTGGCGGCATTGGGCACCCCTACGTGCACGATGTGGCACATGGTGCCCACGGTGCGACGCGGGTCGGTCAGGATCACGCACACACACGACCCCAACAGGGTCTTGAACTGCTCGCCCGCCAGCCCGATGGTCACATCCCCCGGCATCAGTTCCACGGTCGCCACACTCGGCGCTGCGGCTTGTCTTAGCAAGGTTGCCATGCTCAGCCGACCTTACGGAATGCGCCG
>CAKZJN010000528.1 GCA_936943465.1 uncultured Rhodoferax sp. | reverse complement strand
CTGTCGCTTGCCTACAGCGATAGCCGCAGCCTGAACGAGCAGTTGGGTTATATCGACCGCCACCGTCTGGCTGCCGAGAAAACCCGTGAGGCTTTCCGCCAGCAGTTCGACATTGGCCAGCGCACTTTGCTGGACTTGCTGGACACGCAAAACGAGTTTTTTGAGGCATCACGCTCCTACGTCAACTCGCGCCACGAGCAGGCCACGGCCCAGGCCCGTACGCTGGCTGCCATGGGCTCGCTGGTGTCTACGCTGGGCGTGAAGCGCTCGGACCTTCCCACTCCCGAAGACACGGGAGCGGATGCGGGGGGTGTGGCGGCTGCCGACCTGTGTCCGCTGGAAGAGTCGGTGGTCGATACGCTGGAAAAGATCAAGTCTGAAATTGTGATTCCGGCCCGCGGCAAGCCGGCTGCACCCGCGCCCGTCGTGGTTGCACCCGTTGCGGCGCCTGCGCCCAGCACCGGTTGCGGCCGTGTGGTGTTGCTGCCCGATGAAGACGGCAAGGTAGGTCGCGTCAATGTAAAGAGTGACAAGGGCGGCAGCGAGGTCAAGCTCGACAAGGCCTACGCGGCCAGTCTGGACGACTGCAACAAGCTGACACCGGCCCAGGTGGACCCGGCAGCCTACAAGTCAATTATTGACAAGCTGCCTGCAGCAGCCCGCCTCTACCGCATTCACTTTGTGCTGGGCAAGGACGAAATGCTGCCGCAATCGTCCACCGTGTTCAAGTCCTTGCTGGAGGACTACCGCAAGACGAGCGCTCCCGAGGTGACCATCATTGGCCATGCCGACAAGATCGGAAACCCTGCGCTCAACGAAGAGCTCTCACAACGCCGTGCCAAAGCGGTCTACCACATGCTCACCAAAGACGGCGCCGTGGCCGCATCGGACATTTCCCAGGCCTGGCGGGGTGATAACGAGCCCCTGCCCGGCACCGAAGGAGCCAAGTCCGAACCACGCAACCGCCGCGTGGACGTGAAGATTCAGTGACCAGTTGCCATCCAACCGAACCGCTTTCAAAGGAATTCCCATGAAAAACGCGCTTTGCGGAAAAATGGCATTGCTGGCCATTGCCACCAGTTGCCTGTTTATGTCTCAAGCCTCCTATGCCCAGACAGTTGCGGGTGTCGTCAAGAAGAAAGAAGGCACGGTACAACTCGTGCGCGGCACCACCACCGTGCCGGTTGAAGTGGGCACGCAGGTGCGTGCTGGCGACGTGCTGAAAACCTCCAAAGATTCCAGCGTTGGCCTGATGCTGAAAGACGAATCCCGGATGTCCCTGGGCGCAAACAGCCAGGTCGCATTGGACCGGTTCAGTTTTAGCGCGGACACCTATGCCGGCAACATCTTTATCAGCGTGCTCAAAGGCACCTTCGCCATGATTTCGGGCCTGGTCGTGAAGAACAATCCGGCCAACTCCACCATCAAGACGCCCACCTCCACGTCGGGCATCCGGGGCACCACGCTGGTGGTGGAAGTGCCCTAAGCACCAAGCCTTTTAGCGAATGCCGGGGCCGGTGGCTCCGTCAAAACCCAGCTTGGCGAGCAGCGGCAAGTCCTCGGCCCGCTCTACGCCAAGCGCCAAGACGGTAATGCCAATGGCGTGCGCCACCTTGCACAAGCCGGTCAAAAACTCCTGGTTGCCTGCGTTGTCGGCAATGCCGCGCACATAGCTCGGGTGCACCTTGATGTAGTCCAGCGCCAGGTCGGCGAGCTTGTCGCTTTCAGCAAAGCGCTGGCCGAAATACTCGACCCCCACCCGGCAGCCCAACGCCTTGAGCGCGCGGGCCAGATCTCGGAATGCGTCGAACTGCCTGAAAACGCCGTACTCGGGCACCTCAAACAGCAGGCGCTTGCAGGCATCGGGCTGGGCCTTGAGCAGCAGCGCGAGTTCATTGCGGAAGTGGAAGTCGGCAATGGTCTCTGCCGACAGGTTCACCGCCACATCGCCGCTGCCGCTTTGCAAATGCGCAATGGCCATGTTGACCACGCCCAAGTCCAGCGGCGCGGTCAGATTGAGTTGCGCAGCCATGGGCATGAAGTCGCCGGCCGACATCAGCGTCCCAGCTTCATCCATCTTCAGGCGCACGGCGCTCTCGCGGTGCAGCAACTGTTTGCCGTCGGCGGACATGACCGGAAAGAAGCTGAGCGCCAGGCGGTCGCCCCGCGCCGCTTCGGTCAGCAAAGTGCGCCAGGTCTCCGCCGCGATGGCGGGTTTGGCCTGCGCGTCGTCTACGGCTTCGAAGGTGTTGGTGCCCTTGTTGGCAGCCTTGGCCAAGGCCTCGTCCGCGCTGCTCATCAGGCTGCCCACACTTTGCTCACGCCGGTAGCGCACGGCGCCAATGTGGAACAGGTCGGGCACCTGGTCTTTCCAGCGCGGCAGCACCTGGTTCACCAAGCGGTCGTGAATTTCCTGGGCGGCCGCCAGTGCCGTCTCGTGGCTCGGGCACACCACCGCAAACTCGGCACCCTTGACGCGCCCGGCGCGCTGCCCAATGCGCCCATTTCCGCTTTCATACAACTCGGTGCCCACCTCTTTCAGCAAGACGTCGGTCGCCTGGCGACCCAGAATCGCATTGAGTTCGTTCAGGTCCATCAAGCGCACCAGCACCAGACTGCCACTGGCGGCAAACTGCTCGCCGGTGAGCACCTCGCGCAGATGCGCCATGAAGTATTCGCGGCTCGACAGACCGGTCACGGCATCGCGGTTGACCTTTTTGCGCAAGGCATCCAGGCGCGCTGATTCTTCGTTAAACATGGACTTCAGGCGCCCCACCATGTCGTTCATGCCCCGCGCCAGTGCCCGCAACTCGGGCGTGTGGGGTTCGGGAATCAGCACAAATCGCCGCTCGGAAATTGCCTCGGCCTGCCCCACCACATCGTTCAGTGGCCGGGTGATGTGGCGCAGCAAAAAGGTGCCAACCACGCCGGTGGCCATGCCGCCCAGCACAAACCACAGCAGCAATTCCAGCGTGCCTTCCCAGAGGCTTTTGTAAACATACTGCTCCTGACTGGCCAGGGTGAGCAGGCCGTACTGCTTCCAGTTGTCCTGAATCAGCGCCTGACCGGGCTGCACCACAATCGGAATCAGGTTGGCAAACCAGGCCGGCGCACCTTCAATCTTTCCTTCAAAAACCCGCTCCACCAGCTTCTCCCCGGTGGGCGAAACGATGCGGATGAAGCGGTAGTGCCCGGCATCAAACTGCGCGGACACCTGCAACTCCACCATCACCGGGTCCTTGGGCAACTGGGTCAGTGACAAGGCCAGCGCGGTGGCGTTGTCCATGTTCTTCACCTGCAACTGCTGCTGCAGGTATTGCCGCGCCGACAGCACACTGGTGACCGTGCTGGCAGCAAAGGCCATTGTCATGACCAGAATGATGGCGATCCAGAGTTGCTTGATAAGTGACATGGTGGTCTCGCTAATGACAAATGGCTAAAGGCTATTGGGGCAATTCAAAACGTCAGTCCGTCCTGGCGCATGCGTTCGAGCACATCGCGCCAGCGGGAAAGTCGGGCCGTCGGGTCCGCGCTGGAAGTGGTTGCGCCGCCAACCCACAATCCATCGCTGTTAAAGCTGTAAACCGGGGACAGGTCGGGGCGCATGGAGGCCGGCCGGACGCTGCTGACCATGTTGTCCAGAATTGCCGGCTCATCCAGCGGCTGCGCGTAGTAGCCCAGCACCATGTGCGCGATGGGCGCGGTATTGCCAGATTGGTACCGAACGTAAATCAGGCGCAGGCGCTCGTTGGGCACCCCCAGGATGCGCAGGGTGATGTATTTGGCAATGGAAAAATCTTCGCAATCCCCGGCTCCGTGCCCAATAAATTCCAACGGCGTGGACCAATGGTCCTCCACCTTGTACACATCCTGATCGGTCTTGTAGAGCACGCGGCGGTTGAAGAAGGTGTTGACCCGGTTGAGCTTGTCGGGCTCTGTCAGCGCAGCCGACTCTTCAATCAGCTTGCGCCATGCAGACACAGTTTGCACGGCAGGCGCGCCGTACTGTTGCTGCGCCAGATTGAGCATGCGGTCATAGTCGGGGGCAGCGATGCCCAACCCCAATGCCACCAGCATTGCCACCGCCATGCCGGTTCCCGCAGGACCGGCACGCCGTGCCACACGTTGCACCCACCCCAGGCAACTTTGCAGAATGCGGTGGGCCAGAAGCATGACGAATGGCGCCTGTTTGCGGGGCAACGCCCTACAAATAGACCTTTCGCAAGGTCGTCTTAATGGTGTCAAAACGCGGACAGCCGTCGGCAAACACGGGCGACACCACCATCTCAAAATCGGCTTGGGTGCCGCTGCGGATATCGGAGAGCGGGTTGCTGATGTCGCGGTAGAGCGTGGCGTCCTGCGCCATCACGATGACATCGAGCACCGAGCGCTTTGACAGCACCTTGCCCGACCCGTTGTGAATGGTTCCGCTGATGAAGGCAAAGCAGCTCTTGCCGTTGACCTTGGAGATCTTCTTTTCAACCTGGTAATGCAGCCTGAAGCCGTCACCCAGATCGGCCTGAAACTGCTCAATCGAATCGGCTGGCACGGAAGCCTTGGCTGGCTCGCCCACGGGCTTGGGCTGCGGCGCCGGGCCGGCACACCCTGCCAGCAGAGCGGCCAGCAAAATGCATGCTGGCAGAGCGCCGGTCTCTTTCACTGGTTCGAACATCGATGCTCCCGGGGTGCACCCCGCACCCGCAACACAATTATGGCGGCAAGCCGGTGCACGCAGCACCCTGCGCGCACCGCTTGTTGCGCAAGCTCAAGTGTTCTTGCTGATGGTGATGGTGGGGAACTTGCTGGAGAAGTCCTTGTTCTTGGCCGCAATCGACAACGCCACCTTGCGCGCCACCGCTTTGTACAAGCCGGCCACCTCGCCATCGGGGTCCGCCACCACAGTGGGTTTGCCGCCGTCGGCCTGCACGCGAATCTGCATGGCCAGGGGCAGCGCACCCAGGTAGTCCATGGAATATTGCGCCGCCATCGCTTTGCCGCCGTCCACCCCGAAGATGTGTTCGGTATGGCCGCACTTGCTGCACACATGGACCGCCATGTTCTCCACAATGCCCAAAATCGGCACGCCCACTTTCTCAAACATCTTGATGCCCTTCTTGGCGTCGAGCAGGGCAATGTCCTGCGGCGTGGTGACCACCACCGCGCCGGTCAGCGGCACGCGCTGCGACAGGGTGAGCTGGATGTCGCCGGTGCCCGGGGGCATGTCCACAATCAGGTAGTCCAGGTCTTTCCAGTTGGTCTGGCGCAG
>CAKZJN010000527.1 GCA_936943465.1 uncultured Rhodoferax sp. | reverse complement strand
GAGTACCAGCGCGACGAGCGTCCCGTGGTGGAAATCCAGATTGGTGGCTACTTCGGTGATCGCCATCGCGCGGCCGCTTACGAGTACTACGAGCGCCAGGGTCGTGCGGGCCATTGCCCGCCGGGCTTGGCCAAAAAGCACAACGGCTGTCAGCCCCCCGGCCATGCCAAGCAGTGGCAAATGGGCCGGACGCTGGAGCGCAGTGTGGTGGTGTATCCGGTGCCGCGTGACGTGATCGTCCGGATCGGGCAGCCGCCTGCGGGCTACCGCTATGTGCAGGTGCTGGGCGATGTGCTGATGGTGGCCATTGGCACCAATATGGTGGTGGATGCCATCGAAGACCTGATGCGCTAGTCGCCCGCTTTTCGTTTGCGTTGCGGGGCTTGGGGCGACACCACGGTGTAGCCCTTGCAGGGGATTGTGTTTATACTGTTTAAAAAAACAGTACATAGCCAAAACCCTTGCCATGTCTGCCTCTGCGCGCTCCTCTGTTCTTGCTTTGCACGGCATTCATGCCGATGTCTGGCACGCGCACGCCCTGTCGCAGGCGCCCCAGCAGGTGCTGGCCACGGGGGATGCGGCGCTGGACGCGCAGTTGCCCGGCGGCGGTTGGCCGGTCGGCGCTTTAACCGAAATTTTGCAACCCGCCGGCGTGCACAGCGAGTGGCGTTTGCTGCTGCCGGCGCTGGCAGCTTGCGGCCCCGCGCCGGTGGTACTGGTGGGGGCGCCGCATGTACCGTTTGCGCCCGCGTTGGCGGCGCAGGGGCTGGCCGCCCGGAGGCTGTTGCAGGTGCAGGCGTTAAGTCCGGCGCTGCGTTTGTGGGCCGCTGAGCAGGCGCTGCGCTGCGCCGATGTGAGTGCCGTGCTGGCCTGGTTGCCGCAGGCCCGCGCCGATGCGCTGCGGCGCCTGCAAATGGCGGCGGCCGAATACAGCAAGCTGCTGTTTGTCATGCGGCCCGCCAGCGCACAGGCGGAGGCCTCGCCCGCCGCGTTGCGGCTGCAGGTGCAGCCTAAATCTCGGCCAGCCTGGCCCGATGGCATCGAGGTCGGGTTGCTCAAGCGCCGTGGCCCGCCACTGGATCAGCCGCTGCACCTGAGCGGGCGCACGGCGCGCATGAACCTGCTGCTGGCAGCAGGGCAGATCGATGCACTGGATCGCACTGCAACCCCCGCCTGAACCGGCAGACCGCGCAGCGTCCGACCCGGCAACGCCAGCCGATATGCCGACAGCGCTGGCCTGGTGGGCGCTGCAGTTCACGCCGCTGGTGGCGCGCGTGGAGGCGGCGCTGGTGCTGGAGGTGTCCAACAGCGAGCGGCTGTTTGGTGGCCGTGCGGCGTTGCTGCAGCGGCTGTTTGATGCCCCGCTTGCGCAGGCCGTGCACGCGCATGCGCAGGGCGAAACCTCGCTGCTGGCGCTGGGGCGCTTGTGGGCCCATTTGCCGGGTGCCGCCGAGTTGCCCATCGACCGCCTGCCGCTGCACACCCTGGCCGCCGCCCGCCTGCACCTGCCCACCTTGCACCGTCTGGGTTGCACCACCTGGGGCCAGTTGCGTGCCTTGCCGCGCGGCGGTTTGGTGCGGCGCTTTGGTGCCGGGTTGGTCGATGCCCTCGACTGTGCCTACGGCACGCGGCCTGAGCTGTATCCCTGGCTGCGGCTGCCCGAGGTGTTTGAGGCCCGGCTGGAACTGTCGGCTGCGGTCGAGTCGGCGGAAGCCCTGCTGTTTGGTGCGCGCCGCCTGCTGGCACAACTGCAGGTGTGGCTGCGTGCACGCCAGAGCGGCGTGCTGGCGCTGGAGTTGCGCTGGGATCTGGATGCGCGACGCTCCAATGCGCTGCATGTGGACGCCCACCACAACGGCAGCGCGCAAGGCAGCATGACCGTGCGCACCGCGGAAGCTACCCAGGACATGCAGCATCTGCAACGCCTGCTGGGCGAGCAACTGGCCAAGGTCAACTTGCCCGCGCCGGTGCTCTACCTGCACCTGCGCACCCTGCAAACGCATCCGCTGGGAGGCGAGTCACAAAGCCTGTTACCGCAAGATATTCGCAAGGGCGACAGCCTGCACCAGATGCTGGAGCGGCTGGGCGCGCGCCTGGGGCGTGAGCAGATTCTGTGCGTGCAGCCCCAGCCGCAGCACCAGCCCGAGCACCAGCAGGTGTGGCTGCCTTGGACGCCCGCTTCCCCTACTTCACTCACTTCGCCCGCCAGCCCGCCGGCCGAGGCCGCGTGGTTGCCAACCTGGTTGTTGCCGGTGCCCCAGCCGCTGGCCGTGCGCCAGCAATGCCCGCAATACCACGGCCCCCTGACGCTGCTGGCCGGCCCGCAGCGACTGGAGATCGGCTGGCTTGAAGGCGAGGCCGCGTTGCGCGATTACTTTGTAGCCCAGAGCCCCCACGCCGGACTGGTCTGGATTTTTCGAGAGCGGCTGGGAACCGGGGCCAACAAAAGCCACAACGAGGACCCGCCCCGATGCTGGTTTCTGCACGGCCTGTTTGCGTGACGCGAGGCTGGCAAACCGTGCGTCCCTGCAGGCGATGAAGGTTGCTTTTACGGCGCCTTACGCGCGCAAGCGAGGGGGGCTGTATCGACCATCTGGCGGTGTTGACGTCTTGAAAAAGGCGATCGACTCCTGAAGCTGCTCGGCCTGCCCGGTCAACTCCTCGCTGGTCGCCGCCAACTCTTCACTGGCGCTGGCGTTTTGCTGTGTAACGCGTGAGAGTTGTCCCATCGCCCCGCCAATCTGCACCACCGATCCACTTTGCTCCGAGCTGGCCGACGCAATTTCTTGCACCAGTTCACTGGTTTTCTGGATGCTGGGAACAATCTGATCGAGCAGCTTGCCCGCACGTTCAGCCGTGGTGACGGAGTTGCTTGCCAGGTCACCAATTTCCTTGGCCGCATGCTGGCTGCGCTCGGCGAGTTTGCGAACTTCGGCCGCTACCACGGCAAATCCCTTGCCGTGCTCTCCAGCCCGCGCGGCCTCAATGGCGGCATTGAGGGCCAGCAGGTTGGTCTGGTAGGCAATGTCGTCCACGATGCCGATGGTGGTGGCGATCTGCTTCATGGCCGCCACGGTTTGGCGCACGGCGGTTCCGCCTTCGGTGGCTTCTTTGCTGGTGTTGGTGGCCATGCCATCCGTGACTTTGGCGTTGTCACTGTTCTGGCTGATGGAGGCTGACATCACATCAATCTGGGAACTGGTTTCTTCCACCGATGCTGCTTGCTCGCTGGCAGCCTGGCTCAGGGACTGGGCCGTTGCGGAGACTTGCCCAGCCGCATTAATCAGGGCGTCCGCCGCGGAATTGACTTCACCAATGACACGCGACAGATTGCCGGCAGTCTCGTTGGCGCTCTTTTTCACCTCACCAAAGATGCCGTGGTAATCGCGTGTGATCCGGTAAGTAAGGTCACCCTCTGCCAACGCAGCCAAGGCGCGCGCAGTGTCGTGCAGGACACCTTCGCTGGTGTCGAGGAGTTGGTTCATCGCGGCTGAAAGGCTGGCAAAGAAGCCGCTCTTCCCCTCCAGGCTGACTCTGACGCCCAAATCACCCTGGCTTGCTGCGTCAACAATTGACGAAACTTCCTGTTCGGACCGTACTTCATCGGTACGGTCAATCCATTGGGTGATACGGCCGATGGGCTCGCCGTGTTCATTCTGGACGGGACGCGCCAGTAAGCGCAACTTGCGCCCTTGCACCTCCATATCGACCATCTCACCAGAGCGCACCGCCTGATCAAAGCGCTGCGCATCGTCCGGGTTTTTGAACAAGGTGCTGAGCTTGTTACCGTAAAACTGGTCGGCGTTAAAACTCTCGCCTCCAAAGAGCTTGAGCAACTCTTTGGCGGGTGGCGTGGCATGCACCAGCAAAGCCTGTGCATTGGACACCGTCACGCATACAGGCAGGCTATCGAGCGACAAGCGAATGCGCTGATTAAAGGTCGCAGCCTCTGCAGCATCTTTCATGCTCGCTTGAACCTGGTCCATGGCCTCCGTGATACGCGCCTTCTGGCCCGGCAGCCGCTCCATCGTGACATCAAGCTGTCCGCCCACATAGGCGTTCACCACCTCAAGAATGCGTGCTGAATCGGCAATGTGCGATTGCACCAGCGCATTCGTGGACGCAGCCATTTCCCCGAACGCGCCGGGCAAGTTAGCTGCGGGCATACGAAAATCGAGCGCTCCGGCATTGTGCTGACGTGCCATCTCGGCCTGCTGTGCCTGGTAGTCCACCAGAACCGTTTGCATGTCTTGCATGGCGGCCATCAGAGAGCCCGTGTCGCCCGGAGCGACAGCAATGCTCGAAGTGAGGTCACCACCAGCCACCGCTTGCACCACGCGCAGCGCCTCCTTAGGATCGCCGCCCAGGCTGCGTCGCAGTTCCCGGGTCAGGTAGAGGCCCGTCATGATGGCAAGCACCACCAGCACCGCAACGCCGGCAATGAAAACCTGGAGCACCTGCCGGATTTGCGCGCGCGCACTTAACGCCGCCTCATCCGCTACGGTAACAATGGTGCTCACGTCCTTGGCCACGCCACCGGTAAGCTTGCCAAAGGCGAGCACCGTGTCGTCGTCTTCCACACTGGGTGCTTTTTGCTTCAGGACAACGCGCACCAGTTCCCGGTAAGCGGGCCAGTCCTTTGCGGCCTGGTCCAGGCTGTGCAAACTTTGCGAGGCCAGCGGGAATACCCGGTCGACCTCGGCCAGTGAACGCTCGGTAGTGGCACGGGCATCTTTTGACCCCTCGGTCAGAATGACCTCACCCACACCACGCAGCGTCTCCTCAAGCGCCACGCGCAAATCTTCCGCCAGCTTGGCTTCATCGAGTGCGCGGTTTGCGCTGCTAAAGCCGTTGATTGCAACGGCGCCTAAGCCCGCACAGGCAAGCGCCATCAATATGACACCCATGCGCACCTGGTTGGCTAGCGTTTGGGGTAAAAATTTATTCGCCATGAGCACCTCCGCCTCGCATTAAAAAAGGGGCCAAAGGCCCCCGCAATCATCAACGCTCTGAGGGAAGATTTTTGGCCGTCCAATCCGTGTAGCCACCACGGAAATAGGAGACGTTTTTGTAACCTTCTTTGATTGCCAGTACGGCAGCCTTGTACGACTTCCAGCCGGTGGGGCCGTCGCTGTAAAACACGATGGCAGCGGATTTGTCAGCCGGAATTTTGGCGAAATCAAAAGAGTCTTCCGCTGCGTTGAAGTTCTCTACCTTGTCGCTTTTCTCTTTGTAGGCGGCAGACACTGCGGCCGGAATGTGGCCTTTGCCGAAATTCAGCGGGCTACGGGTGTCTACAAAGGTGGCGCTTTTGGCCTTGGATAGTGTGGAAGCATCGTCCACCGAGATGACCTTGCCGCCTTTAAGTGCGGTCGGTGTTGCAGGGTCTTCTGCCATGGCGGCAAAAGAAAGTGAAGATACGAGCACAGCGAAAACAGCACGACGCAGCATATTAAATCTCCCCATTAATTAAAGTTGCAGATAAGTATTAGCACCAAAATATGACGTCTATACCCTTCGGGTGCGACCCGCTGAAATTCAGTGCGCAAGCGTTCTTATGGTCTCTGCCCCCGTGTGGTGTCGCCCCCAAAGTTCTCGGGGTTTGACACAGCCAAGCTGACCTAAAGGCAACTTGCTAGTCCGTGCGCTACGCACGCATGAGAGGCCCATGGCTTAACACGCAGCGGCGAATCGGAAGCAGGCTATTGGGCTGTAAACCAAATATTTCTCTAGCCGTTAATCGGTGAGGCTTCACAAATTCATGTGATCAGCCATTCATCCGAAAAAAGGAAACTTCATGAAAACAAAAATTAACGCGTTGGTACTGGTGGCGGGGCTGTTCTGCGCCGCTACCGGTTTTGCTCAAACGGCGGCTGCTACAGCCACTACCGCTGCGACTACTGCCGCGACGAATGCAGTCAGCAACGCCAAAGCCAGTGCACCTGCAGCCGCTCCTGTCGCCGCTGCCCCCGTGGCCAAGGCGGATCCGAAAATGGCAGCGGGCGGTGGTGCCGGCAAGGTCTGGGTCAATTCCGGCTCCAAGACCTACCATTGCGAGGGCTCCAAGTTCTACGGCAAGACCAAGGCAGGTGAATACATGACCGAAGCCGACGCCAAGGCCAAGGGCAACAAGGCCGTCAAGGGCAAGGCCTGCGCCAAGTAAACGCGGCACGGTAAGTGAAAGGGGCGCTCAATGCGCCCCTTTTTTTTGTGCCCGAAAGGGCGCAATGGTGATCGTCGGCGTTACAGGCCGTGGGTCACCAGTTTGAAATCCGGGTCGTCCGGATAACTCTTGACCTGGTAGCCCAGGCTGCGCATGAGCTTGAGCATGCCGGTGTTGTTGGCCAGCACCAGACCCTCAATTTCGGCCAGACCCTTGTCGCGCGCCACATCCATGATGCTTTCCATCAGTCGCGAACCCAGGCCCTTGCCATTGAAGTCGTCGGCCACCACCAGCGCGAATTCGCAGCTCGACTGGTCGGGGTTGGTGACGTAGCGCGACACGCCCACCAGACGCGCGGTCTCGGTGATCTCGCCATCCGGGCCTGCCACACGTTCTTTCACAATCGCCACCAGCGCCATTTCGCGGTCGTAGTCAATCAGGGTAAAGCGCGCCAGCATGGCCGGTGGCAACTCGGCCATGCTCGAGACAAACCGGAAGTAACGGCTCTGCGGCGAGAGTTCGTTGACCAGCTTTTTGAGCATGTGTGCATCGTCCGGGTGAATCGGACGGATCGTGTATTCGCCTCCGCCACGCAAGGGCAGCGTCTTCTCGTAGCGTGCCGGGTAGGGCAGGATCGAGAGGTGGTGGTAATCGGTGGCCAGCCCGCTGCTGGCTTGCGGCGCGTTATCGATGACGATGCGGGCATCCACCGCCACGGCACCGGACTCGTCCACGATGATGGGGTTGATGTCCATTTCGCGCAGGTGCGGCAATTCGCAGACCATTTCCGATACCCGCAGCAGCACCTGTTCCAGCGCGTCCATATTGATCGCGTGGGCACCGCGCCATTCGCCCAGGGTTTCTGCCACGCGCGAGCGTTCAATCAGGCGGTGCGCCAAAAACTGGTTGAGCGGCGGCAGTTCCATGGCCCGGTCGTTGATCAATTCGATCATGGTGCCGCCGGCCCCGAACACAATCACCGGCCCAAACGGGTCATCGGTCACCAGCCCGACATAAATTTCACGACCCCGGCGTGCGTTGGCCATCCGTTGCACCGTCACGCCGTTGATGCGCGCCTGCGGATTGATGCGTTTGACCCGCTCCACCATGTCGTTGTAGTTGTCGCGGGCGCTGGCGGCATTCATGATATTGAGGGCCACGCCCTGCACGTCCGACTTGTGGCTGATGTCGGGCGAGTCGATCTTGAGGGCCACCGGGAAACCCAGTTGCGCCGAGATCATCATGGCCTCGGTGGCGTTGCGCGCCAGAATGGTCTGCGTCACCGGAATGTGGAAGCACGACAGCAGCGTCTTGCTCTCCATTTCGGTCAGCACCTTGCGTCGTTCGGCCAGCACGCTTTCAATAATCAGGCGCGCGCCCTCGATGTCGGGTTTGCCCAGCGTCGACAGGGGCGGCGGCGTTTGCTGCAGCAGGCGCTGGTTTTGGTAGAAGGTGGCGATATTGCCAAACGCGCCCACCGCAGCCTCGGGCGTGCGGAAGGTGGGAATACTGGCTTCATTGAGCAGCACGCGCGCCTCGGCCACCGAAGCGTCGCCCATCCAGCACGACAGCAGCGGCTTGCCCATGGTGCGTTTGATCTCGGCCATGGCCCGGGCCACGCCGCTGGAATCGACGCCGGTCTTGGGTGAAAAAATCACCAGCACGCCATCTACCGACGCGTCGTGGTCGGCCGCCAGAACGGCTTGCTTGTAATGCTCGGCGGAGGCGTCTTCGGACAGATCAATCAGATCGGAGAGCGAGGCCAACTCGGGCAACAAGGGCTTGAGGTCGGCCGCAGCCTGGGCCGAGAGCTTGCCCAGATGCAGGTGGATTTCGTTGACCCAATCGGCCGCCAGCACGCCGGGGCCGCCACCGTTGGTGACGATGGCCAGGCGCTGGCCCACCGGGCGGTAGCGCGAGGCCAGGCACTTGGCGGCTGAGAACAATTCGACGAAGGAAGTAACCCGTACCGCGCCGGCACGGCGCAGGGCGGCTTCAAACACATCATCGCTGCCCACAATGGCACCGCTATGGGTTTGCGCGGCGGCATTGCCAGCCGGTTTGCGTCCGGCCTTGAGCACGATGACCGGTTTGGCGTTGGCAGCAGAACGCAGCGCGCTCATGAAGCGGCGCGCGTTGGATATGCCTTCCAGGTACACGATGATGCTTTGGGTGCGCGCGTCGTTGGCCAGGTAGTCGAGCACCTGGGCAATATCCACCGACGTGTTCGGGCCCAGGGAGACCACGTTGGAAAAGCCCACGGCGTTCTTGCTGGCCCAGTCGAGCATGGAAGAAGTCAGCGCGCCCGATTGCGATACCAGGGCCAGCGAACCGGGGCGGGACAGGTCGCCCGCCACGCTGGCATTGAGTTGCAGCAGGGGTGTCTGGAAGCCCAGGCAGTTGGGGCCCAGCAGTTGCACGCCTTCGCGCTTGGCGACTTTCTTGAGGGTCAGGGCCTGTTCGGCGGTGATGCCGCTGGAGATGATCAGGGCCGAGCGGCAGGTCATGCGGCCGGCAATTTCCAGCGCGGCCAACACTTCGTCGGGGGGCAGCGCAATGATGGCCAGGTCGGCGCGGGTTTGCGCCAGTTCGGCCAGCGTGCCGGTGCTGTTGATGTCCAGGAAATGCAGCGTGCCCTTGAAGGTCTGCGCCTTCAGGTTGGCAATCAGTTGGCGGGCCTGAGGCCTCAGGGTGTCAGGTTTGTCGGTGTCGCCGGCAAAAACCAGAATGGATTGGGGGGCAAAGAGGGGGGAGAGGTAGTGTTTGTCCATAGTTTCAATCAGCGCCTATGAGCACCTTGACGTGCGCCGCTGCGCTGCGTGCAAGAGGGCTCAAGACATAACCGCCTTCAAGGCAGGAAATCATGCGTCCCAGGCAATGGCGCTTGGCCACGTCTAGGAGCTGTTTGGTGACCCAGGCGTAGTCGGCTTCGACCAGGCCCAGGTTGCCCATGTCGTCTTCGCGGTGGCCGTCAAAGCCGGCCGAGATGTAAATCAGTTGGGGCTGGAAGGCATCGAGTGCGGGAATCCAGTGCGTGCTGACCGCTTCGCGGAACTTGTCCGACCCCGAGCGCGAGGGCAGGCCCACGTTGACCATGTTGGTGGCGGTGCTGTTTTCGCCCGAGAAGGGGTAAATGCCGGTTTCGAAAATGGAGCACATCAGCACGCGCGGGTCGTTTTGCAGGATGTCTTC
>CAKZJN010000526.1 GCA_936943465.1 uncultured Rhodoferax sp. | reverse complement strand
TCGTCGGGGTGGTAATGCACCAGGCACTTCACCACATGCTCGGTGGGCCAGTGAATCAGGGCGCTGCCAATGGAACGCGTGCCGTCAAAGCGCAGCGGGCGCGAGCCCGGCAACTCCACCGGGCGGCCCACCCACCAGCCACGGCCGGTGGCACTGGCCAACGCGTCGCGGCCATAGTCGCCACCATCAATCAGCACGCCGGTATTGCCTTGCAGTTCGCGGTCCTTCTCTACCTGTGCGGCGGCTTGCACCAGCAATTTTTTGAGCGCGGGGATGCGGCTATCGCTGGCATTGGCTTCGCGCGCCAGGTCATAGAACTGGCTGCGGTGGTCAAAGGCCATGACGCAGAGTTCGTCCCATTGCGGGCGGGCAATGCTGACGCGGTGCAGGTGGGCGAGTTGTTGGTCGGCATCGACCTGGGGGTTGCGGCTGCCGCCAAACCAGTGCGCCAGTTCTGTGGGCGTGGGCATGGCGGCGGAACAGGCGTGACGCGACACCACGATGGCTCCGCAGGCATTGGCCACTTTCGTGGACTCGGCCCAGTCCTTGCCTTGCAGCAGGCTGGCCATTAGACCCGACAGAAACGCATCACCTGCGCCCAGCACGTTGAGCACTTCCACGCGCTCGCCACGGTAGGTGGTCGCGTCGTCGATGTGCGCTGGAATGTCACCTTCAATCACGCAGCAGCCCAAGGCGCCGCGTTTTACCACCAGCGTGGCTTTGCTGATTTTGCGAACCGCCTGCAGGCTGGCAATGATGTCGTCTGACACGCCGCCGGCAATAAAGAACTCCTCTTCGGTACCGACCAGCAAATCAAAGTGCGGCAGCATTTCCTGCAACTGCGCGGTCACGCGGGCATCGGCCACGTAGCGGTTTTCACCCGCACCCCGGCTGGTCAGACCCCACAGCACCGGGCGGTAATCGATGTCCAGCACACGCACCACGCCGTGCCGTGCCGCGTAATCGAGGGCGGTTTGCGAGGCCTTGCGGGTGACCGGTGTGGACAGGTGGGTGCCGGTGATGGCCAGCGCGCGGCATTGGGCAATAAACGACTCGCTGATTTGCGCGGCGTCAATCGCCATGTCGGCGCAGTTTTCGCGCACAAACAGCAGCGGAAAGGTGTCGCGGTCTTTCAGGCCCAGGAGTACCAGCGCGGTCAGGCGCTCGGGGTCAATTTGAATCTGCGACACATCGCAGCCTTCGGCGGCCAGGCTCTGGGTCAAGAAGCGCCCCATCTGTTCATTGCCCACGCGGGCAATCATGGCGCTGCGCAAGCCCAGACGGGCCACGCCAAAGGCCAGGTTGCCCGAGCTGCCGCCCAGGTACTTGGCCATGCTGCGGGCGTCTTCCAGGTGGCTGCCGAATTGCTGGGCGTACAGGTCGACCGCCAGGCGCCCCAGGCAGGCGAGGTCCACTGGCCGGTTGGCAGGAAATTGAATAGCGGGCATGGTGCGGGTTCAGGTGGGCGTCGGTCGGATCGGATGCCTCTGCGCTGGCAGGGGCCATGGGCGCCAATCGTTAGAACTTACGGATCGGCAGCGGCAAATTATATGAACAGGATTTTCGTTTGTCATTGCTTTTTAGAAAAATAATTTCCAATTCGAACGGCCGAATCCGCTCCTTAAGCTCCCTTAGAATGCAACCGCCCTTACGGGTGAACAAAAATAAATCAGACTGGAGTGAGCGTTGGCTAAAACTATTCTTGTCGTGGATGACTCTGCCAGCTTGCGGCAGGTCGTAAAGATGGCCCTTGGGGGCGCTGGATATTCCGTTATCGAGGCCGCCGATGGCAAAGCTGCACTGGACCTGCTGGATGGCCGTACCGTCAGCATGACCATTTGCGATGTCAACATGCCGGTTCTCAACGGCATTGAGTTTGTCAAGGCAGCCAAAGGCCTGCCCCACTACAAATTCATGCCCATCATGATGTTGACTACCGAAAACCAGGACGCCATGCGCGATAAGGGCAAGGCCGCTGGCGCCCGGGCGTGGATGGTAAAACCCTTTTCGCCTTCGCAACTGGTTAAAGCGGTTGACAAGCTCTGCCCTTAAGTTCGCTGCCCACCGGGTACGGCCTTCACAGCCCGTAACCACCACAGACCGCTGAAGACGGTCAGCACCAGGCAGGTGGCGTAAATGGCGATGTAGCCCAGGGTCGCAATCGCCCAGCCCGCAGCCACAAAGGTGACGGCTGCAGTCGCCGCGCGTGCGACCGACTCGGTGAG
>CAKZJN010000525.1 GCA_936943465.1 uncultured Rhodoferax sp. | reverse complement strand
GGCATATCGTGCGGCTCGGGCTCAAAGTCGGGCAAAAAGCCCATGCCAAAACCAAGACCAACGGAAAAGGGCTTCGGGTTCAGGCTGGCCAACATGCGGTCGTAAAAACCGCCGCCGTACCCAAGGCGGTAACCGCCTACGCCATAGCCCACGCAAGGGGCAAAGACCAGCGTGGGCACGATCACTTCGGTATCTTTCGGCTTGGGAATGCCGTAGGCGTCTTCTTCCATGGGGCAGCCTGGGTACCAGGCATGGAAAGTCATGGTGCGGGTTTCCTTGTTGACCACGGGCAGACCAATGCGCCGTGGCTGCGGCTGCTCCAGCAGTTCTCCGTCTTCTTTCCAGCGGTGCAGTGCTGGCAGCGGGTCAAACTCGCCCTTGATCGGCCAGTAAGCGCCAATCACGATATCGGGCCGGCCCACCAGCCAGATTCGCATCACGCGTTGCAATAAATCGGCACGCACCGCGCGGTCGGGCAGGTTGTTGCGCTGCTCGATCAGGGCCGCCCGAAGGGCCTTTTTCTCCTGTGCTTTCTCTGAATCCGATTTGTCCATAATCCCACCATGCAGTTATCAGCCATTCTGACACCGTTGGTCCTCGCGGCCAGCGTCATCTTGCCATCACTTTCTCCCGTTTTTGCCCAATCCCGCGATAACGCCCGCTTCGAAGAAGCCATCACCGACATGGCGCAGGCCTACAAGGCGCGTGACCGCAAACGGCTGGCCCAACTGCTGCCGCAGGTGCGCGGTTACGCACTGGAGCCTTGGGGCGCCTACTGGGAATTGTCGAGCCGGCTCGACGACGCCTCCAGCACTGAAATTCAGGACTACCTCAGCCGCTACAGCGGTACCTACCAGGAAGACAAACTGCGCACCGAGTGGCTGCTGCAACTGGGCCGCAACCGGGATTGGGTCGCCTTCAACCGCGAATACCCCAAATACCGCATGGGCGACGACAAGTCGGTGCGCTGCTATGGCCTGCTGGCCGAGCATTTGGCCACCGGGGCCGATGTCCGGGCCGCAGTGCTGCAAACCTGGTATTCGCTCAGGGAGGCCGAAGAGGGCTGTGCCGCAGCCGCTGAGCAATTGGTTAAAGACCACGCGTTGATGCCGGCGGCCGTCTGGCCCCGCGCACGCGTGGGCATGGAAAACGACCGCCTGAAGGTGGCGACCCAGGCGGTCGGCGTTCTCAACGAAGGCCTTTCCAACCGTGTGGCCGAGATTTATGCCAACCCGACCCGCTACTTGCACGACAAGTTAACGGCCCTGCGTCCCAAGACCCGTGAACTGGTGTCGCTGGCCATCATCCGCTTGGCCTACCTGGACCCGGAAGCCGCGGCCGAAGAGGTGAATCACCTGCGCTGGAAGGCACAGCTCAGCCAGGAGGAGCGGAGCTGGATTTGGGGCGCCATTGGCAAGCGGGCCGCCATGAAGCTGTCGGACGACGCGGTCGGCTACTTTGCGCAAGGGCAGTTCAGCCAGATGCACGAAGACCATTTGGCCTGGGCCGTGCGGTCGGCCTTGCGTGCCGGCAAATGGCGCATGGTGCATGACGCCATTGCCGCCATGCCGGCGACGATGGCGGCCGAGCCGGTCTGGGTTTACTGGCATGCGCGGGCCCAACTCGCGTTGGCGGATTCCGAGGCTGGCCGGGGCGAAGGCCTTGCGCTTCTGCAGAGCATTGCCGGTGTGCGCGGTTTTTACGAACAACTGGCGCTGGAAGAACTGGGCCAGCGCATTGCGGTGCCGGAGCGCCCTGCGCCACTAACGCCTGAAGAACGGGAGGCCGCCCGCACCAACCCCGGCTTGGTGCGGGCGTTGCTTGCGATTCAGATCGGCTTGCGCCAGGAAGGCGTGCGTGAGTGGAACTACACCACCAACCTGCACACCCGGGGCGGCATGGACGACCGGGGGCTGCTGGCCGCGGCCGAACTGGCCTGCCGCGCAGAGGTGTGGGACCGCTGCATTAACAGCAGCGAGCGAACCAAGACCGTGATGGATTTTGAGCAGCGTTTTCCCATGCCGTTCAAGAGTGCAGTGGTGGAGCGCTCACGCCAGATCGGGCTGGACCCGGCCTACGTCTACGGCCTGATTCGCCAGGAAAGCCGCTTCATCATGGATGCCCGTTCCGGCGTGGGGGCCTCCGGTCTGATGCAGGTGATGCCGGCCACCGCAAAGTGGACTGCCAAAAAAATCGGCATGGCCGATTTTCACGCCAGCCAGATCACCGACCGCGATACCAATATTGCCATAGGCACCGGGTACCTGAAGCTGGTGTTGGACTCATTTGGTGGCTCCATGCCGATGGCGGCAGCGGCCTACAACGCCGGCCCGAGTCGCCCGCGAAGCTGGCGCAATGGTCCGGTGCTGGAGGCCGCCATTTGGGCCGAAAACGTGCCGTTTAACGAAACCCGCGACTACGTGAAGAAGGTGTTGTCCAACACCACCAACTACGCCGCGCTCATTACCGGTCAACCGCAGTCGCTCAAGGCCCGATTGGGGCTGGTAGGGCCGCTGGGCAGCGACGCCACCGACACCAGTGTGGGTTTACCCTGAGGCCCTAGTTTTTTCCGGATGCCGGGCTGTGGTTTAGCATGGCGCTTTTAGAAGGAAGCCCCATGCTGAAGCTGTTCGTTGG
>CAKZJN010000524.1 GCA_936943465.1 uncultured Rhodoferax sp. | reverse complement strand
GCGGTCGTGGTCGGCAAGCCGCTGGGCGGTGGCATGCCGTGCGCGGCCTACGGTTTTAGTGCCGCACTGGCGCAGCGCGCGGTGGAGGCCAAGCGCAGCGCCCCGCCCGGGCACTCGGGCATCGGCACGACGCTGACGGCCAACCTGCTGGCCATGGCCGCCATGCGCGCCACCCTCAGCAGCCTGATGACCGAGGCCACCTTTGTGCCAATGCATGCGCTGGCCGGGCGACTGGCCGACGGCTTGCGCGCGGTGCTGACGCAACATGGCGTGCCGTGGTGTGTGACGCAGGTGGGGGCGCGGGTGGAGTTTCAGTTTTGTCCGGTGGCACCCGTCAATGGCACCGAGGCGGGCAATGCCATGGACGCCGAGCTGGAGCACGCGATTCACCTGTACCTCTTGAACCGCGAAGTCATGATCACGCCGTTTCACAACATGATGCTGATCTGCCCGGACACCACCGAGGCCGATGTACAGCGACTCCTGCAGGGCGTGAACGACTTCCTGCGTGAGTGCCTGTAAAGCTACGTCGGGTATAACCGCCGCCATGGAAAAGGAAGCAGCCCCTTCGATAACCACCACCCAGCAGGACGCGGTCTACCAGACCCTGCGCCAGTGGATTACGGTGGGCCGGTTCTTGCCGGGTGAACGCCTGAAAATCCGCAACGTGGCGGCCGATCTGGGCGTGGGCCATATGCCGGTGCGCGCGGCCCTGCAACGGCTGGCTGCCGAAGGTGCGCTGGTCAATGTGCCCAATGCCGGGGTCATGCTGCCGGTGCTGTCGGTGCCGGAACTTGATGACTTGCTGCAGATGCGCATGCTGCTTGAAGGTGAGGCGGCCGAGCGCGGCAGTCTGCGCCTCACGGACGAAGGCTTGCAGACGCTGCGCACGCTCAACGCGCGCATGGACCAGGCCCTGCACAACAAGCAGCCGACCGACTACCTGGCCGCCAACGAAGACTTTCATGTGCTGCTGTACCGCGCCGCCGGCTCGCCGCTGCTTTTCAGCCTGATTGACAACCTGTGGCTGAAGGCCGGGCCCATTTCCAACCGGTTGTTTGACACGCCCGAAGCCTCCGCTTGCCTGAACGACGCGCATGACGACGCCTTGCGCGCACTGGAACGGCGAGACAGCGCCGGGGTGCGGCGGGCGATTGAAAAAGATATTTTTGTGGCCGGGCAGTTTTTGCGGCGCAACGCCAAACGGGGCGCCTGACCGGACTGCAGAAGGCCGCCCCGCTCAGGCGGGTTCGATCACCACATGGGAGCAGGGGTAGGCCACACAGGGAAGGGCGTAGCCCTCGTCCATTTCCTCACGCGACAGGCCGGGCCACTCCACCTGGTAGCGCACGCTGCCTTCGGCCAGTTTGCCGATGCAGGTGCGGCAGGTGCCATTGCGGCACGAACTCATCCAGTTGGCGCCCCCCATCTCCAGTGACAGCAACAGGGGCTGGTCGCTGGGCGCGTCCACCTGCAAACCGTCGCCAGCGACGGTTGCGGTGTACCAGACGGGCTGCGAGTTACTCGTCATGCAAGCGCGGTGTGGACAACCCTTCTGCCGGCTCGCCGGTGTCGGGGTCAATCCAGTCGGCAATGCCGAGTTCGTCTTCGGCTTCCTCCAGCGATTCACCGGGTTCCGCGTCGTCTTCCGAACTGGCCGCCTGCATTTCTGCAAGCGCTTCCTCCATGGTGGCAAACGGGCCGAACTCGTGCTTGCCGTCGGCCGCCTGCCAGTGGTAACCATCTCCACGGAGAACCACTTGCCCCATCTCGACCTCGGTAATGCCCTCGGCTTCAATGGCCTTCAGTGCCTCCTGAAAAGTCTGGGTCGTGGTCATGTCTTTCCCCTTGGTAATGTGGGTCAGAGCACCGGGGCGCGCTTGGGCGCGTCCTTGGCGTGATCCTGCATTTTTTCCTTGTGGCGCATGACCTGACGCTCCAGTTTGGACGTCATTTCGTCAATCGCCACGTACAAATCGACGTTGGACGATTCAGCAAACAGGTCGGTGCCCTTGAGGTGCAAGGTGCACTCGGCGTGCTTGCCGTCTTTTTCCTTGTGCTTTTCGACCGACAGGGTGACCTTGGTGTCCACCACGTCGTCAAAGTGATTCACGATCTTGTCCAGCTTGCCTGTGACATACGACTTCAGAGCGTCGGTAACTTCAATATGGTGGCCGCTGATAGTCAATTTCATTTTCATTCTCCTTAACAAAGTTCCAGGCAACTGCCAGATGAAGTGTTGCTCTTTTTACCGGTTGGCAAGCTTTGCAACACCGTCGCAAACAGCATAGCACTGCGCGTCCCTGCCGTATCCACCGCCGCTGGGGTGCCGCTGCCAGGCGTCACAAAAGTTTGATCTTGAGCAAGAAAGTGCGTTACGAAACAGCGGGACTGGAAGGCCTTTCCAGTGCTTCTGCGGGATATGGAAATTCGGGATGGCGCGTGAGGGCAGCGTCGGCATCGCTTGGGCGACTATGCTTCGAATCCGGTTAAGGTGCCAAGCGAAAGTAGCTTCGGTTGGCACCAAAATTGCGGATTACACCGCAGGTGTCACATTTTGAAGCGCCTGCATAACCACAAGAGACGGAGACTACAGTTTTGACACATCTGCGCTTTGCGATCGGGTGGGCAATAGGCCTTGCCTGCGTACACCCGTTTGCCGTGGCCGCTACCTTGACGGTGGGCGTGCTGGGGCTGGAAGACGATGCCCGCTACCAGCCGCGTGTGCTGGAGTACCAATACCCGGGCCACCCCGGCGGGCGCCCGCTGGCAGGCGCCGCGCTGGCGGCGGAAGAGTCGGCACCCGAGCTGGAAGCTTTGGGCCACAAGCTGGTGGTCAAGAGCTTTGCGGCGGCGTCGGCCGCAGACCTGCCCAAAGCGATGGCCCAGATCAAGGCGGCCAAGGTTTCGTATGTGTTGCTGGACTTGCCCGAAGCCGAGCTTCAGTCGGTGGTGGCCGGAGCGACGGCGGCCCTCGGCCCGGCGGTGCTGTTCAACATCGGCTCCGCCTCGGATGCGTTGCGCGGAACGGCTTGTAGCGCCAACCTGCTGCACACCTACCCCAGCGAAGCCATGCGCGCCGATGCGGTGGCCCAGTACCTGGCGGCACGCTCCTGGTCGCAGGCGCTGGTGCTTTACGGACCGCGCGCGCAGGACAAGCAGCAACTCGACGCCTTTACCCGCGCAGCCAAGCGCTACGGCGTCAAGATCGGCAAGTCCACCGGCTTCAAGCTGTCCAGCGATCCGCGTGAGCGCGAACTCAGCAACGTGCGACTGCTCACCAACGACAAGAACCACGATGTGGTGGTAGCGGTGGACAGCGACGGTGAGTTTGCCCGCGGCTTGCCCTACAACACGCAGTGGCCGCGCCCGGTGGTGGGCGCCAACGGACTGACGCCACTGGCCTG
This sequence comes from uncultured Rhodoferax sp., assembly GCA_936943465.1. Classification (GTDB taxonomy): domain Bacteria; phylum Pseudomonadota; class Gammaproteobacteria; order Burkholderiales; family Burkholderiaceae_C; genus Allorhodoferax. Next base: position 2,219 of record CAKZJN010000524.1, on the reverse strand, counting down.
GCATCCACACTGGGACCTGAACGGTGGTCCGCAACTCTCCCGGCGTTTTGTGCGTTCGGCCAAGCGGCCCATGACCGGGCAGGACTGGGCTGCCTGGATCGCCGTCAAGGCGGTGGTGGCGGCCTTGTCTGATAACCCCAAGGGTTCCGCTTCTGAGCACTTGAAGGCTTTGCGTGGCGGGCAGGTGTTTCTGGATGGGTTCAAGGGCCCGCGCCTGTCATTCCGGACCTGGGACGGGCAGTTGCGTCAGCCGATCTTTCTCGGCCATGCCGATGGGGTGGCCGCCAGCGCGCCATTCGATGGTGTGATGCATCCCACCGATGTGCTGGACACCCTGGGTGTCGATGAAAAGGAGAGCCCATGTCGCAACCGTCCCTGATGGCACACCTGGCGCGGGCGCTGCGTGCCGTGGTCGGCCGTGAGCTGCTGAAGTTCTTGCGCCAACCTTCGCGACTGGCCTCCAGTCTGGTCAGGCCGCTGCTCTGGTTCGTGGTGTTTTCGGCAGGTTTTCACAACGTGTTCGGCGTGGCCATCATTCCCCCGTACGAGACCTATGTGGAATACAAGGTCTACATGCTGCCGGGCCTGCTGGGCATGATTGCGCTGTTCAACGGCATGCAGAGTTCGCTGTCCATGGTTTATGACCGCGAGATGGGCGTCATGCGCCTGCTGCTTACCGCGCCGCTGCCACGCGGCTGGCTGTTGGGCTTCAAGCTGGTGGCATCCACCACTTTGTCGCTGTTGCAAATGCTGGTCTTTCTGCTGATCGCTTTTGCCTTTGGGGTCGAGGCCGACCTGGCCAACTGGCTGCTGGCGATTCCGGTCATGGCACTGGGTGCCACCACGCTGGCCGCGCTGGGGCTGATGTTGTCGGTCTACATCAAGCAACTCGAAAACTTTGCCGGCACCATGAACTTCGTGATTTTCCCGATGTTTTTCATCAGCACGGCGCTGTATCCACTGTGGAAAGTGGAGGAGTCCGGTGCCCTGTGGTTGGTGCAGATGGCGCAGCTCAATCCGTTTACCTACGTGGTGGAACTGATCCGCTTTGCCCTGCAGGGGCAGTTCAACGCGCAGGCGCTGGCCGTGGTGCTGGTGGGAGGAGCGGTGTTCTTCGGCTTGGCGCTGCGGGGATACGACCCGCAGCGGGGCTGGACCCGGCAGCGTGCCTGAACGGGCGGCACGGTGAGCCAAATTATTCCGTGGGTACGCAGGGTGCTAACCCTGTGCCTGTTGGCGGTCGCCGGTCTGTCGCAAGCTGGCGTCATGACCAAAGAAACCATGGCGCAGGCCTTTCCGGCCCCGCTGGTGGTGGGCGAAAAAGAGCGCGACCTGCCGGTGTGGCCCATTTACGGCCAGGACCTTACCAGCACGACGGTGGTGGCCTATGCTTTCGAGTCGATCGACTTTGCCGCCATTCCCGGCTTTTCCGGCACGCCGTTTAACCTGCTGGTGGCGCTGGACAAAGACGGCAAGTTCATGGATGTGAAGGTGCTCAGCCAGCACGAGCCGGTGTTTCTGGATGGCCTGGGGCCACAGCCACTGTTCAAGTTTGTCGAGCAGTACAAAAACCTGTCGCTCAATCAAAGCATCAAGATCGGCCTGGGCCAAACGCAGTCCAGCAAGGCCAACAGCGCCAATGTCTATATTGACGGCGTGGCCAAGGCCACTGCCTCGGTGCGCATTCTGAACCAGAGCCTGCTGGCAGCATCCCTCAAGGTGGCGCGCGCCAAGATGGGCTACAGCGAGGGCACCGACCCCGACCTGATCGCCCGTATCCGCACCGAGGTTTACGAGCCACGGGACTGGAAGGGCTTGCTGCGCGCCGGCCTCGTCACGCGCAAGACCTACAAGAACTCGGAGGTGGAGGCTGCATTCAAGGGCACCGCCGTCGAGGGGCTGGACGATGAAACCCGGCGCGACCCCGACGCCCCGTTTGTGGACCTGTACTTCGCCCACCTGAACGTGCCCACGGTCGGTCGCAACCTGCTGCCCGCAGCCACCTGGGATTACTTGCAAAAGCGGCTCGACCCGGGTGATCACGCGCTACTGGTGATGGCCAAGGGGCGCTACGGCATCGTCTCCGACGACTTTCAGCGCGGCTCCGTGCCCGACCGCCTGACGCTCAGCCAGAACAAGCTGCCGCTGGAAATGCGCGACCTGGATCTGGACACACAACTGGTCATTCCCGACGAATTGAATGCCGCGCAGTGGCGGGT
>CAKZJN010000523.1 GCA_936943465.1 uncultured Rhodoferax sp. | reverse complement strand
CCAACGTCTTGCAACAGAACTTCGCCAATTTCGCGGTTGAACGCATCGTCATCGACGAGCAGTACGCGCAGCCCCGCGAAATCGCGTCGAATCACATCGGCGGCATTGCTGCCAATTTCAAGTGGTTGTTGTGGATCAAATGCTGCGTCCTTCGACAGGCGCACCGTCATCCAAAAGGTGCTGCCCTTGCCAAGCGCACTTGTCAAACCGACTTCACCCCCCATGGCCTGCGCCAGGCGTTTGGTGATGGCGAGTCCCAGACCTGAGCCGCCATACTTTCGCGTCGTAGTGCTGTCGGCCTGAACAAAGGGCTCAAACAACTGGGGAATCTGCGCGTCCGCAATGCCCGGGCCGGTGTCTTCCACTTCAAGCCGAACCAGGGCGGAGTCCGTCCCATCATCCTGAACTCTGGCCCGCAGGGTGATGCTGCCCGCTTCGGTAAATTTGACGGCATTGCCGGCGAAGTTCAGCAAGGCTTGGCGCAGGCGCGTTTCATCGCCCAGGAGCCCGTCCGAAATCGGCTCTATTTCGGTACGAAGGTGAAGCCCCTTTTCCTTGGCACTCTCCAAAACAATATCGGCCACACTGGTCAGCAACCGATGGATGCTGATCGGTGCTTCTTCCAGAACAAATTTGTTGGCCTCAATTTTGGACAGGTCCAATATGTCACTGATGGTGGCGCTGAGGTGCTTGGCTGCAGCCTCCAGTTTGTCGATTCGGTCCAGTTGATCTGCCGACAAGGGTTCCCTGCGAATGAGTCTTGCCATGCCGGAAATGGCAGCCAGAGGCGTGCGAATTTCGTGGCTCATATTGGCCAGGAAGGCGGATTTGGCGATGTTGGCGTTTTGTGCCGCTTGCGCCTGCACGGCCAGTTCTTCGTTGAGGGCTTGCAAACTGCCCGCCGCACGTTTGAGTTCGGTGATGTCTTCAATCAAGACAAAGAAACCCAGCACCTGGCCATGCAGGACGTGGGGGATGTAGCGCACCACCTGATGTGCCGTTGCACCATCCGCTTGCGCGACTTCCCGCTGAAACATTTGCACCTTGCCACCCAGCGCCGCATGCATGTAGGTTTCGTGCAGGCGGAGATAGGCTGCACTGGCCACGTCTTTCAGGGGGAGACCCACCATGCCGGGGGCGCCGATCTTGAATGAGTCTTCATAGGCTTTGTTGGCAAACCGGCAATGCAGGTCCGCGTCCCAATAGCCAATCATGATGGGCAAAGCATCTGCAATGGTGCGGGTGAAAACTTGTTGTTCGATCAGTAGTTGATTGGCTTTTTCAAGCCGTTGGGACGCAGCCAACGCCTCTTGCAGACGACGCCTTCTCCCTACGAAAGCAACCACCAAACCACTGGACAGGGCTGCGATGGACAGGAGAATCAGCGGCAACCAGGGTTCAATGCGCGCCCGCAACAAGGCCATGGGGTTGCGGTCCAGCCGGATCCACTTTGCCAAAGTTGCCTGCTTTTCTGCCTCTGGAATTTCCTGCAACGCCTTGGTTAGAACGTCGCGCAACACCACCAACTCCTTGCGCACGGCAAAGCTCAGGTCGTAGACATATTCAAACTCGCTGTGAATCCGCAAGCCTGTGATTTTTTCCTGCTCTATGAAATAGGAGGCGCTCGCGACATCCATGATGACGGCGTCCACCTCGCCGAAAGCCAGTTTGCGCAGTCCATCGAGGTCGTCCTTCACCAGCGTCAGTGCGATGGCCGGGTACGAGCTTTCAAGGTACCGCTGAACCCCATAGCCGTTTCCTACTGCGACGATCTTTCCGGGGAACGCATCGGGCCACTTGCCCAAAGCGTTCCCGTTGCGCGTGACGATGACCGTGGGCACCTTGACATAGGGCGGGGTAAACAAAAGGAATTTGTCCCGTTCCGGTGTGCTTTTCAGCGAGGTCACCAGATCGGCCTTGCCCTCTCGGGTCTGCTTCAGGATTGCATCCAGGTTTTGCGGGGGCAAGACCTGAAAACGTACGCCAAGGCGCTTTTCAATCAACTGCAGGAAGTCCGACGACATGCCAAGCCAGACGCCAGACTGGGAAAAGCTAAAGGGCGGGTAATTGGTTTCAGGCGCTACATGGATGCTGGCTGCGTTATGGGTCAGCCATTCGCGTTCCTGGGCGCTGAGCAAACTGCTGGCACCGGCAACCGGGGCATCGGCTGAACTGGCGGCGTGCAAAAAAGTTCCGCTCAGCATGCAAAGGACTAGCGCAATGCCGCGCAAGACCGGAGCCAGCGCTTTAAAAAGCGACCCGTTACGCGTCACCAGAGGCACTCCCGGTGCAAGGTCGGATAAAGGCGATTTCATATGGAATGCATGGTGGAAATTTAGCGGCAGACTAATTTCTCTGTTCCTCTCCCGTTCGCCAATCTACCCCAACTCCTTGTCCAATGCTTGCGTGATTTACGACACCTGTGTGCGTAAAGGGACAAATATAAATCCTTGCGCTCCAACCGGTGCAATCCGTGGCAATAGCGCAGCGCAAGAAAGGGTTGATTGGGGATTTCTGGCCCGCGAAGGCAGAAGGGCGATTGGAGTTGGGTGATCCAATCGCCTGATTCCAGTGGAAGGTTGGTCGGTGTGAGCCGGACCCGCCCTGCAAACGGCCGGGCTCAGCCCGTGTTGCGCAAGCCCGCCGCAATCCCGTTGATCGAGATATGAATGCCGCGTTGCACGCGCTCGTCGGCAATGCCGGCGCGGTAGCGGCGCACCAACTCGACTTGCAGGTGGTGCAGCGGGTCAATGTACGGAAAGCGGTGCTTGATGGAGCGCTGTAGCGCGGCGTTGTTGGCCAGACGCTGTTTTTCACCGGTGATCTGACCCAGTGCGTGCGCCGTGGCGTGCCACTCGGCTTCAATGGCGTTGAAGATTTTCTTGCGCAATTTGGCGTCGCTGACCAGTTCAGCGTAGCGCGAGGCCAGGGCCAGATCGCTCTTGGCCAGCACCATGTCCATGTTGGACAGCAGCGTTTTGAAGAAGGGCCATTGCTTGTACATTTTTTGCAGCAAGGCCATGCGCTCTTTGCTCTGCGCCGGGGTTTCGCCCTTCACAAACGCAGCGACCGCAGAGCCAAAGCCGAACCAGCCTGGCAAGGTCAGACGGCACTGGCCCCAGCTAAAGCCCCAGGGAATCGCGCGCAGGTCTTCAATGCGCTGGGTCGCCTTGCGCGACGCCGGGCGCGAGCCGATATTGAGTTCGGCAATTTCGCGCAACGGTGTGGAGCTGAAGAAATATTCGGTAAAGCCGGGGGTCTCGTAGACCAGCGCGCGGTAGGCCGACATGCTGTTTTGCGACAACTCGGCGGCTGCATCGAGGAACGCTTTGGTAGCTGACTTGGTGGGTTGCAGCAGTGTGGCTTCCAAAGTGGCCGCGACCAGGGTTTCCAGGTTGCGCCGGCCGATTTCGGGGTTGGCGTATTTGGAGCCGATCACTTCGCCCTGCTCGGTCAGGCGGATCTGTCCGCGCACCGTGCCCGGGGGCTGGGCCAGAATGGCCTGGTAGCTCGGGCCGCCGCCACGACCCACCGTGCCGCCCCGGCCGTGGAACATGCGCAGCTTGATCTTGTGGGCCTTGGCGAGTTCGTCAAACAGCTCCACGAGTGCAATCTCGGCGCGGTACAACTCCCAGTTGCTGGTGAAGATGCCGCCGTCCTTGTTGCTGTCGGAGTAGCCCAGCATGATGTCCTGCTCGCAGCCGCTGCGCTTGACCAGCTCGGCCACGCCGGGCAGCGCATAAAACTCGCGCATGATGGGCGCGGCATTGCGCAGGTCTTCAATGGTTTCAAACAGTGGCACCACGATCAGGTCACTCTGGCCTTGCGCATCCAGCGTGCTTTGCATCAGGCCCACTTCTTTTTGCAGCAGCAACACTTCGAGCAAGTCGCTCACGGTTTCCGTGTGGCTGATGATGTAGTGGCGGATGGCTTCGTGGCCAAAGCGCTCACGCATGGTCTTGGCCATGCTGAAAATCGCCAGTTCTGCGGTGGCATGTGCCGAATAGTTGACGCCATGCACGCGCAGCGGACGCGCATCGTTCAGCAGGCGCAGCAGCAGGGTGCGCTTGGCAGCTTCGTCCAAGGACGAATAGGCGGCCTCGACGCGCGCCGTGGCCAGCAGCTCGGCGACCACTTCTTCGTGCTTGTCCGAGCTTTGGCGCAGGTCCACCGTGGCCAGATGGAAGCCGAACACTTCCACCGCGCGAATCAGCGGGTGCAGGCGTTGCGCGGTGAGGGCGCCGCCGTGGTTGGCTTGCAGCGAGGCCTCGATCACGCGCAGGTCGACCACAAATTCTTCTGCCGTGAGGTACGCGTTTTGGGGCGCCACAGCGTGGCGGGCGGCGGTGGTGCCGGTCAGGCCTTCCAGGGTGGCAGCCAGGCGGGCGTAGATACCGGTCAGCGCGCGGCGGTAGGGTTCGTCCTTGCGGTGGGCGTTGGTGTCGGGCGAACGCTCGGCCAGCGCCTCCATCTCATCCGAGCAATCGCACAGGATGGCTGAAATGGACAGCTCGCCGCCCAGGAAGTGCACCTCGGTGAGGTAGTGGCGCAGTGCCACTTCGCTTTGCCGGCGCAACGCGTATTCCAGCGTCTGGGCACTGACGTTGGGGTTGCCATCACGGTCGCCACCAATCCATTGGCCCATGCGCAAAAAGGTGTGCACGGGTTGGGTGGTCAGCAGGTCCTCGAGTTCGGCGTAGAGCTTGGGTATTTCGCGCAGGAAGGTGGACTCGTAGTAGCTCAGCGCGTTCTCGATTTCGTCGGAAACGGTGAGCTTGCTGTAACGCAGCAGACGGGTTTGCCAGAGCTGCATCACGCGGGCGCGCATTTGGGCTTCGTTGGCGGCCAATTCGCGCGGGCTGAGGGCGTCCTTGCGTCCCTCAAATGCAGCGGCGCGTTGCTTGATGTCATCGCGTGACGTCAGCAGTTGGGCGATGTCACGCTCGGCATCCAGAATACTCTTGCGCTGCACCTCCGTGGGGTGGGCGGTGAGCACCGGTGCCACATAGCTGTCGGCCAGGGTTTGCGAGATCACGCGCGACGAAATACCGGCCCAGCGCAGGCGCGACATCGCCACTTCGATGCTGCCTTCCTGGGTGTCACCGGCACGCTCGTGCACCGCGCGGCGGCGGATGTGGTGGCGGTCCTCGGCCAGGTTGGCCAAGTGCGAAAAGTACGTGAAGGCCCGGATCACACTCACCGTCTGGTCGCCGCTCAGGCTTTTCAGCAGTTTCTTGAGCGCCTTGTCGGCTTCCTGGTCGGCGTCGCGCCGGAATGCGACCGAGAGTTTTCGGATCTGTTCAATCAGTTCGTAGGCTTCCACACCCTCCTGCTCGCGAATCACATCGCCCAGGATGCGGCCCAGCAGGCGGATGTCTTCCACCAGAGGGCGTTCGTTGTCTTTATTGCGCTTGATTGCGTTGGCAGAAGGCGCGGCGGCAGCGGGTGGAAGCGAAGGATTTTTCATGGGAGACCATGCTAGCATCGCCGGAGAACTATCCGTTACAAACAGGTTACTGCAGTGCAACATTTCACCATCGCCACCCGAGAAAGCCGTCTCGCCCTGTGGCAAGCCAACCACGTCAAAGCCTTGCTGGAACAGCAAGGGCACCAAGTCACCCTGCTGGGCATGACCACGCAAGGCGACCAGATTCTCGATCGGTCCCTCAGCAAGGTCGGCGGCAAGGGCCTCTTTGTCAAAGAGCTGGAAACCGCGCTCGAAGATGGCAAGGCCGACCTGGCCGTGCATTCTTTAAAGGACGTTCCGATGGAACTGCCGCCCGGCTTTGAGCTGGCCTGTGTCATGGAGCGCGAAGACCCGCGCGATGCCTGGGTTTCCCCCAAATACGCCACCCTGCAGGATTTGCCGCAAGGTGCCACGGTGGGAACGTCGAGTCTGCGCCGCATGGCCCTGGTGCGCGCGCTGCGTCCCGACCTCAAGATTGAGCCGCTGCGCGGCAACCTCGATACCCGCCTGCGCAAGCTGGACGATGGCCTGTACGACGGCATTGTGCTGGCGGCAGCGGGCCTGAAGCGTCTGGGTCTGGGTGAGCGCATTCGCACCATATTCGAGACCACCGAGATGCTGCCCGCAGCAGGGCAGGGCGCTTTGGGAATTGAAATCCGGGCGGGTCGCAAGGACGTGACCGATGCCCTGGCGCACCTGATGGACACCAAGACCTGGCTCACGGTGAGCGCCGAGCGCGCGGTGAGCCGCGTCATGGGCGGAAGCTGCTCGATGCCATTGGCGGCGCATGCCGTTTTCACGGGCGATGTGCTCGAAATTCGTGCTGCCTGGGGTGACCCGGAAGGCCAGCAGTCGCTGGTCCATGCCCAAGACAAGGCATCGGTTTCTGATACCGGCAGCGCGGTGCGCCTGGGCGAGGCCGTGGCCCGCCAGTTGCAGGCTGCGGTGCAGGCGGCCAGCGCCAAAGGCTGATGCGCGTCATCGTCACCCGGCCCGGGCCCCAAGCCGGTAAATGGGTGAAGGCCTTGCGCGAAGCGGGCCACGAGGCATTTGCCTTGCCCCTGATTGAGATCACACAGCCTGCGGATGCGAGCGCCGTGGAAGCTGCCTGGCAGCGGCTGGCAGACTTTGATGCGTTGATGTTTGTCAGTGCCAATGCGGCCACGTTTTTCTTTTCGCTGCGGCCTTCAGCCTCGGAGCCTTTGCAGTGGGGCGCATCGCAGCCGCGCTGTCTGGCGACCGGCCCGGGAACGGTTGCCGCTTTGCTGAAGGCCGGTGTGCCGCAAAGTGCCGTGGACGCGCCCGCAAAAGATGCAACACAATTTGACTCCGAAGCCCTTTGGCACGTGGTTCAAGGCCGCATCGCCTCCGGAATCCGGGTGCTGATCGTGCGCGGATTGACACAGGATGACGGCGACGCGGGTGAAGGTGCCGCCACAGGTAGCGGGCGCGAGTGGTTTGCAGAGCGGGTGCGCGAGCAGGGTGGCGTGGTCGAGTTTGTGGT
>CAKZJN010000522.1 GCA_936943465.1 uncultured Rhodoferax sp. | reverse complement strand
TGCCTGATTACGCCGGACCAGATCAATGCCCTGATCGATACCTGTGCCGATGATGAGGTGGGCGGGCTGTTGGCTCTTCCGCTGCCCGACACCCTTAAGCAGGAGAGACAGGGGCGGGTACTTGCCACCCTCACTCGATCCGACAAGTGGCTGGCGCAAACACCGCAGATGTTTCGGCTGGGCGCGTTGCAGTTGGCACTGGCCCAGGCTGGCGATGCCGTGACGGACGAATCGAGCGCCATGGAGTTGTGCGGTCTGAGCCCTTTGTTGGTGCAGGGTTCGGCGCAAAATTTCAAGGTGACGTATCCGGCGGACTTTGCGCTGGCGCAGAGCGTTTTGTTGGCACGGACGGCCTAAGTTCGAAGCGGTGGCTATGGCATTTTCGTTTGTCTGACGCTTTTCTGACGAGGCTTTCGGCTTCGGGGTTTTTACTAGTCTGAGCGTTTGGAATCGTCGGCACCATACGCCGCATGACGAATGACTGCATTCTCCAGACCCAGAAACTCAGCAAAGAATTCAAAGGCTTTGTTGCGGTAGACAAGGTGGACCTGTCGGTGCGCCGGGGCAGCATCCATGCACTGATCGGTCCCAACGGCGCCGGCAAGACCACCTGCTTTAACCTGCTCACCAAGTTCATCAAGCCCACTTCGGGCGTGATTCTGTTCAACGGGCAGGACATTACCCAGGACGCGCCGGCGCAAATTGCGCGGCGCGGCATCATCCGTTCGTTTCAGATTTCTGCGGTGTTTCCGCACCTGACGGTGCTGGAAAACGTGCGGGTGGCGCTGCAGCGCAAGCTCGGCACCTCGTTTCACTTCTGGAAGCCCGAAACCTCGTTGCACAAACTGAATGACCGGGCCGTGCAACTGCTGGCCGAGGTGGACCTGGAAAGTTATGCCGACACCGTGACGGTGGAATTGGCCTATGGCCGCAAGCGCGCCCTCGAAATTGCCACCACGTTGGCCATGGAGCCCGAACTGATGCTGCTTGATGAACCAACCCAGGGCATGGGTCTGGAAGACGTGGACCGCATTCGCCAGCTCATCAAAAAGGTGGCGGCCAACCGCACGGTGCTGATGGTGGAACACAACATGAGTGTGGTCTCCAGCATCGCCGACACGATTACGGTGCTGCAGCGCGGCGCCACGCTGGCCGAGGGGCCGTATGCCGAAGTGTCCAAGAACCCGGCAGTCATAGAGGCGTACATGGGCAGCGCCAACAACGAGCTCGTAGGGGCACACGGATGAGCACACCTTTTCTGCAAATCCGTGACCTGCACGCCTGGTATGGCGAGTCGCATGTGCTGCATGGCGTCAACTTCGACGTGCATGAAGGCGAAGTGGTCACGCTGCTTGGCCGCAACGGTGCCGGGCGCACCAGCACACTGCGCGCCATCATGGGCCTGACCGGCAGCCGCAAGGGCTCGATCAAGGTGCATGGATCTGAAACCATTGCTTCCAGCACCCACACCATCGCCCGTCTCGGTATTGGCTATTGCCCCGAAGAGCGCGGCATTTTTTCCAGCCTGTCGGCCCACGAAAACCTGTTGTTGCCGCCCCAACTTGCCAAGGGCGGCATGAGTGTGGACGAGATCTACGCCATGTTTCCGAACTTGCAGGAACGCGCCAATAGCCAGGGCACGCGGCTTTCGGGCGGTGAACAGCAAATGCTGGCGGTGGCGCGGATTCTGCGCACCGGCGCGCGTCTGCTGCTGCTGGACGAGATTTCGGAAGGGCTGGCACCGGTCATCGTGCAAAAGCTCGGTGAGATGGTGAAGATGCTGCGCGCCAAGGGTTACACCATCGTCATGGTGGAGCAGAACTTCCGCTTTGCCGCGCCACTGGCCGACCGCTTCATGGTGATGGAGCACGGCGAAATTCTGCAGGAGTTTACCCAGGCCCAGTTGCCCGATCGCATGGCCCAGTTGCATGAATACCTGGGTGTTTAATTTTTCAGCCAACCAACGAGGAAACAACGTATGAAACTCAAGAAAATTGCCGCTACTTGTGCACTGACCTGCGCAGCTTTGGGTGCTAGCGTCATGCCGGCACAGGCGCAGATTTCCGGCGACGTGATTCGCATCGGCATCATCACCGACATGTCCGGCCTGTACTCTGACATTGACGGCCCTGCCGGTGCCGAAGCGATCAAGATGGCGATTGCCGAACTCGGCGGTGCGGTCAATGGCAAGAAGGTCGAAGTGCTGGTGGCCGACCACCAGAACAAGCCCGACGTAGCCGCTGCCAAGGCGCGCGAATGGTTCGACACCCAGGGGCTGGACATGCTGATCGGTGGCACCAGCTCCGGCACCAGCCTGTCCATGTCCAAGGTGGCACTGGAAAAGAAAAAGCCCTTTATCTCCATCGGCGCGGCCACTTCGGCGCTGACCAACGAACAATGCTCGCCCTACACCGTGCACTACGCCTACGACACCGTGGCGCTGGCCAAGGGCACCGGCAATGCGGTGGTGAAGGCAGGTGGCAAGAGCTGGTATTTCCTGACTGCCGACTACGCCTTTGGATCGCAACTGCAAAACGACACCTCGACGGTGGTGAAGGCCGCCGGCGGTACGGTCGTGGGCTCGGTGCGTCACCCACTGTCGGCCAGCGACTTCTCTTCGTTCCTGCTGCAGGCGCAGTCCAGCAAAGCGCAAATTCTGGGTCTGGCCAATGCCGGTGGCGACACCATCAACTCGATCAAGGCTGCCAACGAATTCGGCATCACCAAGACCATGAAGCTGGCCGGTCTGCTGATGTTCATTAACGACATCCACTCCCTGGGACTGAACGCTACGCAGGGCATGTACCTGACCGATAGCTGGTACTGGAACAAGGATGCCGAGGCGCGCGCCTGGAGCCGCAAGTTCTTCGAGAAGATGAAGCGCATGCCCTCCAGCATCCAGGCCGCCGACTACTCGGCGACGCTGCAGTATCTGAAGGCGGTCAAGGCCATCGGTACCGATGACGCCGACAAGGTGCTGGCACAGATGAAGAAGACCAAGATCAACGACGTGTTTGCCAAGGACGGTTTCATCCGTGGCGACGGCCGCATGGTCCACGACATGTACTTGATGCAGGTGAAATCGCAGGCCGAATCCACCGAACCCTGGGACTATTACAAGGTGGTGCAGACCTTCAAGGGTGAAGAAGCCTGGACCACCAAGGCCGAGTCCAAGTGTGCACTCTGGAAGTAATTAGATGAGCGAGATATTCGGCATTCCGATTCAGGCGTTCCTGGGGCAGTTGCTGCTGGGACTGGTGAACGGTTCGTTCTACGCCATGCTCAGCCTGGGCCTGGCGGTGATTTTCGGTTTGCTGGGTATCGTCAATTTTGCGCATGGGGCGCTGTACATGATCGGTGCCTATGTGGCCTGGTTCAGCCTGGAGAAATTCGGGCTGAACTATTGGCTGGCACTGATCATTTCTCCGGTGGTGGTGGGGGCGCTCGGCGTGCTCATCGAGCGCCTTTTTCTCAAGCGGCTGTATAAGCTTGACCCGCTCTACGGGCTGCTCCTGACCTTTGGTCTGGCGCTGATTGCCGAAGGTATTTTTCGTGACCAGTTCGGTGTGTCCGGCCAACAGTATCCAGTGCCCGAACTGCTGCAGGGCGCTACCAACTTGGGCTTTATGGTGCTGCCCAATTACCGTGCTTGGGTGGTGGTGGCGTGTCTTTCCATTTGTCTGGGCACCTGGTTCCTGATCGAAAAGACCAGCCTGGGCGCCACTTTGCGCGCCAGTACCGAAAACCCGGCGCTGGTGCAGGCGTTTGGCATCAATGTGCCGTTGATGGTGACCATGACCTATGCCGGTGGTGCTGGTCTGGCGGCTATGGCGGGCGTGCTGGCCGCGCCGGTGATTCAGATCACGCCGCTGATGGGATCCAACCTGATCATTGTGGTGTTTGCCGTGGTGGTGATCGGCGGCATGGGGTCGATTTTGGGTTCCATCCTGACTGGTGTTCTGTTGGGTCTAACCGAAGGGCTGACCAAGGTGTTCTATCCCGAGGCATCCAGCATTGTGGTGTTTGTCATCATGGTGATTGTCTTGATGGTTCGGCCGGCGGGCTTGTTTGGCAAGGAAAAATAACGTGAGCGCATCCGTCACTTCTTCTGCGGCAACCAGGGCCTCAAGTCAGGGTCGCATGGTCTGGCTGGTGGTCCTGGCCCTGTTGCTGGTGGCACCATTTGTAGGCGTGTACCCGGTGTTCTTGATGAACGCCTTGTGCTTTGCCATCTTTGCCTGCGCTTTTAACTTGCTGTTGGGCTATACCGGTTTGCTGTCCTTCGGGCACGCGGCCTTTATGGGTTCTGCTGCTTACATCACCGGCTGGTTGGTGCGTAGCGCCGGTTGGTCGCCTGAGGCCGGTGTGCTGGCCGGAACGCTGGGGGCGGCGCTGCTGGGTTTGCTGGTTGGTTTGGTGGCGATTCGCCGCCAGGGTATTTACTTTGCGATGGTCACACTGGCCATGGCGCAGATGATTTACTTCATTTGCCTGCAAGTGCCCTACACCGGGGGCGAAGACGGGATGCAAGGCGTTCCGCGTGGAACTCTGTTGGGCGTGCTGCCCTTGGGCAGTGACCTGGTGATGTACTTCCTGGTGCTGGCAATTTTTGTCGGCGTCTTTTTGGGTGTGACGCGCATCGTGCATTCACCTTACGGGCAGGTGCTCAAGGCCATCCGCGAAAACGAGCCGCGCGCCATTTCGCTGGGTTACGACGTGGACCGCTACAAATTGCTGGCGTTTGTGTTGTCCACCACCATTGCCGGCCTGGCCGGTTCGGTCAAGACCTTGGTGCTGGGTTTTGCCACGCTCTCCGACGTGCACTGGTCGCTGTCGGGTGAAGTGGTATTGATGACGCTGCTGGGCGGCATGGGCACCTTTGCCGGACCGGTGATTGGGGCGTTCACCATCATTGGTCTGCAGAACTTCCTGGCGGATCGTGTAGGCTCATGGGTCACGGTGATCATCGGCGCGATTTTTGTGTTCTGTGTGATTGCCTTTCGCAAAGGAATTGTGGGCGAACTGCTGGCCTGGCAACAACGCCGCCGTGCCGCATAAGCCCCGCTCAAGGGCTGTGACATGAACATTCGGGTGGGTGAGGGCTGGGACATCCATGCCCTGGTTGAAGGGCGCAAACTGATGCTGGGCGGGGTGGAAATTCCCCACAGCAAAGGGCTGCTCGGCCACTCCGATGCCGACGCCTTGCTCCACGCCATTACCGATGCCTTGCTGGGTGCCGCCGCACTGGGTGACATTGGCACCTTGTTTCCCGATACCGACGTGCAATTCAAGGGTGCCGACTCCACCGTGTTGTTGGCTGAGGCCGCGCGTCAGGTGCGGAGTCGTGGTTACGAGATTGGTAACGTGGATTGCACCGTGGTTGCGCAGGCTCCCAAACTGGCTCCGTTCAAGGCGGCTATGTGCGCACGGATCGCGCAGGTTCTGGGCTTGGCGGTTGACCTAGTCAATGTAAAGGCAAAAACGGCCGAGAAGATGGGGCCGGTGGGCGAGGGCCGTGCCATGGAAGCCCGCGCTGTCGTCTTGCTATTCAGTCGGCCGGTGCCCGATGCAACTTGATGTTGGCCGACAGGCCACCAGTGGCCGAGTTGGTTAGCGCAAAGGCGCCGCCCATGCGGCGTATGGTTTTGTCCACAATGGCCAAGCCCAAGCCGGCTCCATTGGCTGCCGTTCGGGCCGCTTCGCCCCGGAAGAATGGTTTGGTCAGGTTGGCGAGTTGGTCAGGCGCCACGCCCAGCCCATGGTCGCGTACCTTGATGTAGATCCACTTGTCGCGCGATATGGCGACCAATTCGATGTCGGCGATGCCGCTTTCGGCCGACTTGCCGTACTTGCGAGCGTTCTCCAGCAGATTGGTCAGGATGCGTCCCAGCTCCACCGCATCGGCCATCACGTGCAGGTCACGTTCAAGCTGGACATGAATCCGGGTATCGGGTTGGTCCCGTAGCGGAAAAACACAGGTCTCCACAATTTCCTGCAATGGCACCGGGCCTGCCGCCACCCGCTCGGGGCGAGCGTATTCCAAGAACTTGTCGATGATGGCATCGAGCTGGGCAATGTCAGCGGCCATGTGGGCGCGGGCGTCCAGGTCCGCCACACTCATTTCCGCTTCCAGGCGCAGCCGGGCCAGAGGGGTTCTGAGATCATGCGAAATGCCGGCAAGCATGAGCGCCCGGTCTTGATCAAGCTTGGCAAGGCGCTGCGCCATGCGGTTAAAGCCGATGTTCACTTCCCGAATTTCGCTGGTGTGCACCGATTCATCCAGTCGGCTGGCGTTGAAATCTCCATCGCGCACCCTGCTGGCGGCAAACGACAACTCCTTGAGGGGCCGGTTGACCAGGCGCGCAATCAGTGCAGCCCCCGCCAAAGACATGCCTGCGGCCAGCAACAACCAGATGATCCAAGTCTTGCCGGCCGCGACATTGAATCGTTCCAGGTCGGTCAAAAACCAGTACGGATCACCATCCATTTCAAAGCTGATCCAGAACCCCTTTTTTCCATTCACCTCGCGTGTCACCAGTGTTTGCGCCCCCAGACGCTGGCGCAATTCGCGGCTGATATCCTGGATGTCGCCTTCGGGTTCCTTGGTCTGATCAGCAGCTTCGCGCGGAAGAATGCGCAGGCCTTCTTCCTGCGCCATCGTCTTCAGCAGAGACAGGCGCGCAATGGCATCCGCGTTGATCAGTGCCGCCCGGCTGAGGTTCACCTGCGATGCGATCTGGCGTGCGGTCTGGATGGAGCGCGGCTCCAACTCGAACGCGCGCAGGGTTTGCAGCCAGGCCAGAATGCTGCCCAGCAACAGCAGGGACAGCATGATGAAAGTACGCCAAAACAGGCTCAGGCCCGACCAGGAAAAGCCTCGGGGCAGGTCCTCGTCATCCTCCAGCGCGGCCTGCTCCGACTTCTCAAAGTCGGTAATGATGGTTTGGCTCACGCCGCGTCTTCGGGCACGAACACATAGCCAACGCCCCAGACAGTCTGGATCATGCGCGGATTGGCGGGGTCGGTTTCAATCAGTTTGCGTAGGCGCGAAACCTGTACGTCGAGGCTGCGGTCAAAGGGCTCAAACTCGCGGCCACGGGAGAGCTGCGCCAATTTTTCGCGCGACAGGGGCGTGCGCGGATGCCGTACCAGCGCTTTGAGCATGGCGAATTCGCCGGTGGTGAGGGTTAATTCTTCACCGTGCTTGTGCAGCGTGCGGGCGCCCAGATCAAAGCGAAAGCTGCCAAACAGCACCACTTCATTGTCGGAAGAGGGGGCGCCGGGAACCTCAGGCACCGGGCGGCGACGCAACACCGCGTTAATGCGTGCCAGCAGTTCGCGCGGGTTAAAGGGCTTGCCCAGGTAGTCGTCGGCACCGACTTCGAGGCCGACAATACGGTCCACATCTTCGCCCTTCGCTGTCAGCATGATGATGGGGGTCAGGTCGTTGGCAGCCCGCAGGCGGCGGCAGATCGACAGGCCGTCTTCGCCAGGCATCATCAAGTCCAGCACGATCAGGTTAGCGGTTTCCCGCATCATGACCCGGTTAAGCGATTTGCCGTCTTCTGCGAGCAGGACGTCGAAGCCTTCCTGGGTCAGGTAGCGTTTGAGCAAATCGCGGATGCGGGCGTCATCGTCTACGACCAGAATTTTGTCGGGCTTGTCTTGCGATTGCGTCATACGGGACTCTCTCTTTGTAACAGCCTGAATTCTCCGCCAGCGCCTTAGGAGGCAGGCCTGCGCTCCTTGCATTTTGACACTATGTTACAAAATTCGTCACCGCTACGAAAGCATCGTGCCGACAATGAAATCCTTCTTGTGAGGCCCTTTCAAGCGAATTCCATGGCGCGTTATTTACTGCTGATTTTGTTGGCTCTGGGTACCCTGGCACAGGCTGGCACGCCAAGCCAATCTGCGTCTGTTGGGCAGGAGGATGAATTGACGCCGGCCGAAATGGCCAAGCGGCAAAAGCGGCGTGAAGAGTTGCGTGAGATGCTCAAATCACCGGTTGAACTCGTAACCACCGACGTACGCCAACTCAGCGTGCAAGAGCGTTCCGAGATGCGCCAGCAAATGCGTCAGCAGCGCTCTGGCCCGTCGCGATAGGCCCGCCAATCAACCTGAGGATTCCTATTGTCAGACTATCTGAATGCCAAGCACGGCTTGGCCACGTTCGTCCTGCTCGCCTTGTGCCTGACGGTCAGCCCCTTGACTGCGACTGCCCAGACTGCACCGGAGCCACGCAACATCGTGCAACTGTCGGCCAGCGGCACGCTGGAGGTGGCGCAAGACTGGCTTACCGTGAGTTTGACGGCCACCAAGGAAGGCAGTGACCCTGCGGTAGTGCAAGGGAGCTTGCGCCAAATCACCGAAGTAGCCCTCAACGAGTTGAGAAAGTCAGTGCAGCCCGGCAGCATCGAGGTGCGTACCGGTACGTTCAGCTTGCAACC
>CAKZJN010000521.1 GCA_936943465.1 uncultured Rhodoferax sp. | reverse complement strand
CAGGTCGGGTGGTATTGCACAAACTCCATGTCACGCAGCGGCACGCCGTGGCGATACGCCAGCGCCATGCCGTCGCCCGTCACGATACCGCCATTGGTGTTCTCGCGGAACACACGACCAGCGCCACCGGTCGCAATGATCACCGCCTTGGCCTGAATCAGCGTGAACTCGCCGGTGGCAATGTTGATGACCACGGCGCCTTGCACGCGGCCGTCATCCTTCACCAAATCAATACAGAAGTATTCATCAAAGCGCTGAATCGACGGGTATTTGATCGACGTCTGAAACAGCGTGTGCAGCATGTGAAAGCCGGTCTTGTCGGCGGCAAACCACGTGCGCTCAATCTTCATGCCTCCGAATGCGCGCACATTGACGTGCCCATCGGGTCGTCGGCTCCAGGGGCAACCCCAATGCTCCATTTGCACCAGCGACTCATGCGCCTGGGCGACGAATGACTCCACGACATCTTGCTCACACAGCCAGTCGCCTCCGGCAACCGTGTCGTGAAAATGCGCCTCCAGGCTGTCATGTGCCTGGGTCACAGCCGCAGCGCCCCCTTCTGCGGCCACGGTATGGCTGCGCATCGGGTACACCTTGGACACCAGCGCAATGCGCAAACTGGGGTCTGCTTCGGCAACGGCGATGGCTGCGCGCAGGCCGCCTCCTCCCGCACCGATGATTGCCACATCTGCTTGAATAACTTGCATGCGAAATCCCTTCCATCAGCGGCGTATGCCGTGGGCAGAATCTACCCTTCTGGGTGACTGTTGTTCTGACTTGCGTCAAGAAGGTGCGAAGTCGAACACCTTGTGTGTGCAGCACAATGCCCACCGTGAAAGCCAAGTACTTTTTTCAGTTGGTGGCCTTGTCGGCGTTGTGGGGAGCTTCGTTCATGCTCACCCGCATTGCTGCGCCCGCGCTCGGCCCCAATTTGGCGGCTGCACTGCGCATGGTGATGGCCACCTGCGTGCTGAGCGTGATCATGTGGAAACTGGGGCAAAAGTGGCCGTGGCAGCATTGGCGGGAGCTCTTTCTGCTGGGTTTTTTGGCGGTGGCAGGGCCGCACATCTTGTACGCGCGCTCGGCCCTTGAATTGCCGGCGGGCTATGGCGCGCTGTTAACCGTCACCTCGGTGCTGTTTGGTGCCTTTGCGTCTTCGCTGCTGAAGGAAGAGCAACTCACACTTGCCAAGGTTTGTGGCTGCCTGCTGGGCCTGGTGGGCGCGGCTTTGGTGGTTCGCTTAGGCCCAGTGGAACCCACCCGCGCGCTGGTAATTGCCGCCCTGACTTGCATGGCCGGCGCAGCGATTTCGGGTATCTCAACGCCCTTTCTCAAGAAGGCCATCGTCCGGATGGAGCCGCTGCAAATTACCGCCGGCATGCACGCCGCAGCGGTGATTTTGATGCTGCCCGGCGCGATTTACGACGTGCCACAGGCACAGTTTTCCTTGCGTCCGCTGGCCGCCGTGTCACTGATGGGAATTGCCACCTCGGGTTTGGCTTATTGGATGTACCTGCGCATCATGCGACACGTACCGCCCATGGCCGCTTTAAGCTCCACCTTCATGAGTACCGGTTTTGGCGTGCTATGGGCGGTGCTGCTGCTGAACGAACCCACCGGCACCGCCATGGCACTGGGAGGTGCTCTCATTTTGCTGGCGTGCCTGTTGGTAATGGGACTTAACCCGCTGCGTTGGCTGCCACCGAACCTGTTCGACCGCTCATGAACGCACGGTGCGCTGCCCGACACCCAACGCAGCAACTACGCTCAACATCAGCGTCACGGCAGCCCCCAACAAAGTAGCGCCATACTGGCCGCGGTCCATCAAAGCACCAAACACCATCGGAGAAATGGCAAAGCCGGTATCCAGCCCGGAATACACCAGGCCATAGACCCTCCCGGTCGCGCCCTTGGGTGTGGCCCTCTTGATCATCATGTCCCGCGAGGGGCCGCCAATGCCAATGGCAAATCCGGTGGCGGCCAGAACGGTCATGGTGGCTTGTGCGCTCAGCCAACCCGTACCGCACAGCGCCAGCAAGCCCGCGCCACAGGCCATGCAAAGTGCCACCACACGGTCACTGGTTCGGGTGCGCGCCGCGACAAAGCCTCCAATCAACATGCCCAAGGCACCCGCCAGCATGTAAGCGGTAAGTGTCAGCGTAGCCGCCGCAAAGCTCACACCGTGCAAGGCCTTGAGGATGGACACCGCATAGTTCTGCACCACCGCCAACGTCATGGTGGACAACAGGAAGAATGAAAAGCACCACCAGACCACCGGCAGCTTCATGAACGCAAAGCTGTGCTCCGTGGGAGCACTGACTGCTGCGGCTGCGGTGTGCGCCGTCTGGGTATTGAGCTTGTCGCGCTGCACGATCAGCAGCCCACCAATCAACGCATAGAGCACGGCGGCCGCCAGATAGGCACTGCGCCATCCTCCAATGGCACTCACACCAGCCATGAAGACCGGGGCGGCCGCCCAACCCAGATTGCCGGTCAGGCCATGGGCGCTAAAGGCATAACCCAGGCGCGCAGCGGACACCCGCTGGTTCAGTATCGTGAAATCCACCGGATGGAAGGTCGCATTGCCCAGGCCGGCCAAGACTGCCACCACCACCAAACCGTTGTAGCCCGTGACCATGGAGGCCAGAAGGCAAGTCAGCACGTAGATGCCCATGGCCGCAAACAACAGTGGCCGCGCACCCAGGCGGTCCACCAGAAAACCAGCGCAAGCCTGACCGATGCCCGACACCACAAAGAAAACGCTCATCAGCAGTCCGACCTGCGAGTAATTCAGGTCGAAGGTTTTCATGAACACCGGAAACATCAGCGGCAACAGCAAATGGCTGAAGTGCGAGCTGGCATGGGCCAGCCCGACCAGACCAATGACGGTGGCGTCGTGCCGAAGAGGAACCGTCTGTGGTTGCGCCGTGGCTGTAAAGGTTGCAGTGGTCATGGTTGCGATGGTAAACGGCACCTAAAGCCATTGCGCCTGGGTTCACCATCGCACCAAGGCCGGCGCTGCCGGCATCGGTACCGCTTAGCTAAAGCTGAACTGCCCTGGCGTCAGGATCGGATCCACGCCCACCTGAATCGTGGACTTGGGCGCAAATTTGCCCTCCAACAGGAGCTTGGACAGCGGATTCTCAATGCGTTGCTGGATCGCACGTTTCAAAGGCCGCGCGCCGAACACCGGATCAAACCCCACCTTGGCCAGTTCAGCCACGGCGGCATCCGACACCTCCAAGGCCAAGTCCATCTTGGCCAGACGCGCAATCAGAACCGCCAACTGGATCTTGGCAATCGAGGCAATGTGCTGGGCATCGAGGGCGTGGAACACCACCGTCTCGTCAATGCGATTCAAGAATTCGGGGCGGAAGTGGTTCTTCAGCTCCCCGGTTACCGCGTCCTTGATGTCCTCACTGTCCTGGCCGACCATGCTCTGAATCAGGTGCGAGCCAATGTTGCTGGTCATGACGATCACGGTGTTCTTGAAGTCCACGGTGCGGCCCTGGCCATCCGTCAGGCGGCCATCGTCAAGCACCTGCAGCAGCACGTTGAACACGTCCGGGTGGGCCTTTTCCACCTCGTCGAGCAGCAGCACCGCATAGGGTTTGCGACGTACCGCTTCGGTCAGGTAACCGCCCTCCTCGTAGCCCACATAGCCTGGAGGTGCACCAATCAAGCGTGCCACGGAATGCTTCTCCATGAACTCGCTCATGTCGATGCGCACCAAATGGTCTTCGCTGTCAAACAGGAAACCCGCCAGCGCCTTGCACAACTCGGTCTTGCCCACGCCGGTCGGGCCCAGAAACAGGAAAGATCCCGTGGGGCGGTTCGGGTCGGAAAGCCCGGAGCGGGAGCGACGGTTGGCGTTGGCAATCGCAGAGATGGCTTCCTCCTGCCCCACCACGCGGTCGTGCAACTTGGCTTCCATCTGCAGCAGCTTGTCTTTTTCACCCTGCAGCATTTTGGAAATCGGGATGCCCGTGGCGCGACTCACTACTTCGGCGATTTCTTCGGAGCCCACCATGGTGCGCAGCAACTGGGCGCGGCCACCGTCCTTGGC
>CAKZJN010000520.1 GCA_936943465.1 uncultured Rhodoferax sp. | reverse complement strand
AGCAGCACACACACCGGCGAGCCCTTGCCCTCGACCACCGAGTTGGTGGTGAGCGTGGTGGACAGCGAAACCAGCGCTACCCGGGCCAGTGCGTCCTGCGGTAATTTGTCCAACGCATTGCCAATGCCCACCGCCAGGTCAAAGCGCGTGGTCAGGCTTTTGGCGGCGGTGAGGATGTTTTTGTTGGCGTCCAGCAGCACCGCATCGGTAAACGTGCCGCCGGTGTCTATGCCCAGAAAGTAGTGCATGGTGCGTGTTTTACTTTTGTGTCTTTGTGAATGCCGAGTGATTGGTGTGCCAAGAGGGGCGGGTAGACGATTCCCTCCGTGTCCCCCGCCCGCTGAAGCGGGCTCCTCCTTTACCTGCGGGAATCGCCAACCCGCCCCTCTTGTTTGACCAAGCTTGCAAAAGGAGATCGCCAAATAACAAAGCCCCCTGCGTCAACAGGGGGCCATTGGGTTGAAATTGTCGCTGGGACAAGTTCAGCTTCCAGCCTCACACAGCCACTTGAACAGGTAGTCTGCAAAGCTACGGCGCACTGTGACCTCGTAGCTCTGACCGGCTTGCACACAACGCAGCACCACATTGGCCTTGGCAATGTGCGTCTGGGCCAGTGCACCATCGGGGAAGGCGCGGGGGTGCAGGTCCAGCGGGCAGCCGCAGGACAGCAGGTCGGCCGCAGCAGGGCCTTGCACCGTCAGCGTGGTATTGCCACTGCCGACTTGCACCACCGAGAAATGCTTACCCATCAGGGCAGCGCGCAGCGCGGCTTCGATGGCCTCGCCCTCGCCGCTGGGTAGCTTGAGCAACCATTCGTCCGGGCCGAGCCAGAGCAACTGGCGCTCAGCGGTCACGCTGGCGGTGTTGGCCTTGACTGGCAGGTCCAAACCAGTGGCTTGCTGTACGGCCTGCACAAAGGCCGCATCGCTGGCGTCGCCGCGCAGGTTGAGCATGTCGAGCAGCGCGACTTCGTCGAGCAGGCAACTGCGGTTGTCAACGTGCAGCTCGCGTTTGCCCAGGCGGGCGATGCCCACCAGGGGGCTTTCCAGAACAACATTAGTCATGGTGATGCTTTCCTTCGGGGTCGTAGAACACCGGGCTGGCGATGGTGGCGGCCACATGGCGGCCATCGGCAAGTGCGGCGTAAATCTTCTGGCCCATCTTTTGGTGACCGTCGCGTACCACGGCCATGGCAATCGAGCGCTGAAGCGTGGGGCTGTAGTAGCTGGAGGTCACATGCCCGATCATGGGCACGGGAGCCGCCACGGTCGGCGGGTTGATTTGCGACAGGGCGGTGAGCTGTGCGCCTTCAGGTAGCACGCACTGCGCGTCGTCGGTCAGCAGACCAACCAACTGCTTGCGGTTTTCACCGGCCGTGTGGCTGCGGCTTAAAGATCGGCGACCCAAAAAGTCCTTGGTCTTGGAGACCATGCCGCCCATGCCCAGGTCGTGTGGGGTCATGGAGCCGTCGGTGTCCTGGCCGACGATGATGTAGCCCTTTTCGCCGCGCAGCACGTGCATGGCCTCGGTGCCGTAGGGCGTGATGTCGAACTCGGCACCGGCCGCCATCAAGGCCTTCCAGACATGTGCGCCGGCATTGCTGGGTACGTTGATTTCAAACGACAACTCGCCCGAAAAGCTGATGCGCATAACGCGCGCCTTGACCCCGGCCACAGTGCCTTCGCGGTAGCTCATGAAGGGGAAGGCGGCAGCTGAAAGGTCAATGTCCTTGCAGACTTTTTCGACCACCTTGCGGCTCTTCGGGCCGACCACGGCAAAGGTGCTCCACTGGTCCGTCACGGTGGTCATATAGACCTTCATGTCGGGCCACTCGGTTTGCACCCAGCGTTCCATCCAGGTCAGTACGCGGGCGGCACCGCCGGTGGTGGTGGTCATCAGGAAGCGGTCTTCGGCCAGACGCACGGTCACACCGTCGTCAAACACCATGCCGTTTTCATCGAGCATCAGACCGTAGCGGGCCTTGCCCACTTCGAGCTTGAGCCAGGGGTTGGTGTAGAGCCAGTTCAGCAGCTTGGCGGCGTCCGGGCCCTGGATGTCGATCTTGCCCAGCGTCGAAGCGTCCATGATGCCGACGCTGTTGCGCACGGCCAGCACTTCGCGGTTGACGGCGGCGTGCATGTCTTCACCGGATTTGGGGAAGTACCAGGGGCGCTTCCATTGGCCGACATCTTCAAACGGGCAGCCGGCAGCCTCGTGCTGCGCATGCGGGCTGGTCTTGCGCACCGGGTCAAACAACTCGCCGCGCTCCAGGCCCGCAAACAAACCGAAGCTGATCGGCACGTAGTTGGGGCGGAAGGTGGTGGTGCCCACCTGCGGAATGGTCTTGCCCATGGCGCGGGCGGCCAGGGCCATGCCGTTGATGTTGCCCAGCTTGCCCTGGTCGGTACCAAAGCCCAAGGCGGTATAGCGCTTGATGTGCTCGATGGACTCAAAACCTTCGCGAATGGCGAGCTCGATGTCAGCAGCACCCACGTCGTTTTGCCAGTCCACAAAGGCCTTGGCGCGACGCGATACGTTCTCACCGGTCTCGGCAATCCAGAAGGGCGAAATCGGTTCGTTGCTGGGCTCCACCACGGTGTAGCGGGGCTCGCTAGCGGCAAAACCAACGCGCGTGGCGGCTTCTGCGCCGGCATGGGAGGCTTCGCGCAAGGTATTGGCCAGCGTGCCGGTGGCGTTGCAGGCACCCACGCTGAATTGGCCGGGCAGCGGCGCGCCGGGTTTGAAGCATTCGAGGGCGTCGCTCCACAGTGCTTTACCGCCGCTGTGCGAATACAAATGGATCGCAGGGTTCCAGCCGCCGGACATACCGACCGCGTCCACGCTGAAGCTGCGCGATTCGCCGTTGGCCTTGTCGCCTACCTGCTGGCGCACCTGGATCGACGTGACCACCGCGCCGCCATCGGCTTGCACTGGCACGTAGCCGCGCAGCACGTTGACGCCGGCGTCATGCGCCTTTTGCGCCAAGCCACCGACCACTGAGTGGCCGGAGCGGACATCGATCACCGTCACTTCCGCACCCGCGCTCTTGAGCGTAAGCGCATCGCCGTAGGCCATGTCGTTGTTGGTCAGGAGCGCAATGCGCTTGCCCACCAGCACGCCATACAACTGCGCGTAGTCGGCCAGGGCGCTGGAGAGCATGATGCCGGGCAGGTCGTTGTTGCCGAACACCATCGGGCGCTCGTG
>CAKZJN010000519.1 GCA_936943465.1 uncultured Rhodoferax sp. | reverse complement strand
CACAACCACCCCAGCGGCACGGTGCAGCCCTCTCCCGCCGACATCGCCCTGACCCACACGCTGCGCGCCGCACTCGGCCTGATCGATGTGCGCGTGCTCGACCACTTGATCGTGGCGCCTGGGCAGGCGCTGTCCATGGCCGAACAGGGGCTGCTATGAAAATCACCTCGCTAGCCGACCTGAAGGCGGTCAAGAAAGAAATCGAGGCGCAAGCGCAGCGCGAAGCGGCCGAGGCCGCGCGCCGCGCGCTGGAAGCCAAGCAGCAAGCCGCCGCCAAGAATCTGTTTCAGGCCGCCGTGGGCCGGGTCCAGCGGCTGCCGGAGCCGCCACTGGCCAACCTGAAGCCGGCGCCGCCCCGTCCGATTCCCAAGCAGCAAATGCTCGACGATGCCGCCGCGTTGCAAGAGGCCATCAGCGACGAGGTGGACGTCACCACGCTGCTCGACACCGACGACCACCTGAGCTTTCGCCGCCCTGGCGTGGGCACCGATGTGACGCAAAAGCTGCGCAAGGGCAAGTGGACCATCCAGCGCCAGATTGATCTGCACGGGCTGCGCAGCGAAGAAGCGCGCGAGACGCTGGCCAGCTTTATCCGCGAGTCGCACCGCCAGGGCATCCGCTGCGTGCGCGTGGTGCACGGCAAAGGCCTGGGCTCACCCGGCAAGGCCCCGGTGCTAAAAGAAAAAGTTCACCGCTGGCTGGTGCAAAAGTCCGAGGTCGTGGCCTTTGTGCAGGCCCCTCCGGTGCAAGGCGGCGCCGGCGCGCTGGTGGTGCTGCTGCAACCCCAGCGCGCGGCGGTTTAGAGATATTTATTTGCCAGCATTAGGGAAGAACAGCGACTGCCCTTCGATCTTGTAGTTGGCAATCACCGTCTGGCCGGCTGGGGAAATTACCCAATCCACAAACTTCTGAGCATCCGCTGCCTTGACGTGCGGGTGCTTGGCGGGGTTCACCACCATCACGCCGTACTGGTTAAACAGCGCCTTGTCGCCTTCCACCAGAATGGACAAATCGGCGCGGTTCTTGAAGTTGAGCCAGGTGGCACGGTCGGCCAGCACATAGGCGCCGGTGCTGGCCGCCATGTTGAGCGCGGGGCCCATGCCGCAGCCGCATTCCTTGTAGCCGCTGCCTTTGCTAAAGCCTTCGCCCAGCCCCTTCCAGAAGCGCAATTCAGCCGCATGGGTGCCGCTCTTGTCGCCGCGCGAGATAAAGCCAGCGTTGCCCGCTGCTACTTTCTTGAGCGCGTCGGCAATGTTCTGGCCCCGCGCCTTGACCGGGTCGGCAGCCGGGCCGATCAACACAAAGTCGTTGTACATCACCGGGAAGCGCTTCACGGCAAAGCCTTCGGCCACCACTTTTTCTTCGGCCACCTGGTCGTGCACAAACAGCACATCGGCATCGCCCCGGCGGCCCATGTCAATCGCCTGTCCGGTGCCTACCGCCACCACTTTCACATCCAGCCCGCTGGCCTTTTTGAATTCGGGCAACAAGTAGGTAAACAGCCCCGATTGCTCGGTGGACGTGGTGGACGCCATCACGATGCTTTGTGCGGCTGCTGGCGCTGCGGCGCCGATTGCGGCACTGCAGGCCAGCGCCAGCAAGGCCCAACGGCGGGTGGTGGAAGTTGCGAAATGCTTGCTTTGCGGTTTTTTCATACGAGGTCTCCTTTTACAAAAGCGTGGGCCTGAGGGAACTGCTGTTGCAGGTCAGGCGAGTCAAAAAAATCGTTTACCGGCAGGTCGGCCAGAATGCGCCCCTGCTCCAGGTACAGCACCCGCGTGGCCAGGCGCTTGACCTGCCCGAGGTTATGGCTGGCAAACACCAGCGTCATGCCGGGGTCGTCGGCGGCGAACTGCTGAATCAGCGTCTCCACCTCGCGTTTGGCATGCGGGTCGAGGCTGGAGGTGGGTTCGTCCAGCAGCAGCACGCGCGGCTGCATGGCACAGGCCCGCGCCAGCGCTACCCGTTGCTGTTGCCCGCCAGAGAGCTTGTGCGCGGGCCGGGGCGCATGGTCCGCCAGGCCAACCCGCTGCAAGGCGGCAAAGGCCGCAAGCTTCGCGGCTTTCCAGCGCGTTCCGCGCAGCCACAGCCCCAGCGCCACATTGGTCTGGGCCGAGGCGCGCATCAGGTAGGGCCGCTGAAACACCATGGCCTGCGCCACGCTGGAGTCCACGCTGGTTTGCCCGCTGGTGGCCGGCAAAAGCCCGTGCATCAGGCGCAAGAGCGTGCTCTTGCCACAGCCATTGGCGCCAATCAACGCCACCCGCTCGCCCGGGGCAATGTCCAAATCGATGTCGCGCAGGGCCTGCAGCGCACCCGGCCCCTTGCCAAAACGCACGCCAATCTGGCGCAGGCTAAACACCGGCGTCACAGGCCCACCCCCAGCGGCGCTGCAGAACCTACGCCAGCCGCGCCTTCTTCGCCTTCGCGCCAGCGGCGCACTGCTGCCACCATGAAGTTGAGCAGCAGCACCACCAGCAGCAACACCAGCCCCAGGCCGAGTGCCAGCGGCAAGTCGCCCTTGCTGGTTTCCAGCGCAATGGCGGTCGTCATGACCCGGGTAAAGCCGTCAATGTTGCCGCCCACAATCATCACCGCGCCCACCTCGGAAATAGCCCGGCCAAAGGCCGCCAGCACCACTGTCAGGAGCGCATAACGTTCGTCCCAGGCCAGCAGCACGCCGCGCAGTGCGGTGCCCGCACCCAGCGACTGCAGTTGCTCTCCGTGCAGGTTCTGCGCGTCTTCCACCACCTGGCGGGTCAGCGCGGTGACCACTGGCAACACCAACAAAGTCTGCGCCAGCACCATCGCCTTGAAGGAAAACAACCAACCCAAAAAGCCCAGCGGCCCGGTGCGCGACAGCAGTAAATAGACCACCAAGCCCACCACCACGGACGGCACCGCCAAAAAGGTGTTCAGCACCGCCAGCAGCGTGTCACGCCCGGCAAAGCGGCCCACGCCCAGCAGCGCCCCCAAGGCCAGCCCCAGCACGCAGGCAAACAGCGTCGCCCAGGCGCTCACCCAAAGGGAGCGGGCCACAATGGCCATCAGGTTTGCGTCCAGGGAGGTGATCAGTTGCAGCGCCGTTGCGGCGCTCTCGGTAAAGCTCGTCATAACTTCAGGTATCGTAGCCGCACCCTATTTCACCAACCATATGAACCGCCGTGCATAGGCTCCAGTTTCACTACACCCTTTCCCGCCAAAGCAGCCCGGCGCAGGTGCGCAATCCACTCATCGATTTGCTGCAGGCCGTGGCCCAACATGGCTCGATTTCGGCAGCCTCGCGGGCGCTGAATTTGAGCTACCGCCATGTGTGGGGCGAGCTCAAACGCTGGGAACAGGAACTGGGCAACGAACTGCTGGTGTGGGAGAAGGGCCAGTCCGCCAAGCTCACCGAGTTCGGCTCCAAACTCATGTGGGCCGAAGGCCAGGCACAGGCCCGGCTGGCGCCGCAAATTGAAGCTTTGCGCAGCGAACTGGAGCGCGCCTTTGCGGTGGCCTTTGACCCCGACGCCCACATCGCCATGCTCTACGCCAGCCACGACGCGGCCGTGGGCGCACTGCGCGAGTTTGCGCTGGAGCCCGATGACGCGGCCATCACGCCCGAGCGTCTGCATCTGGACATCCGTTTTTGCGGCAGTGTGGACGCCATTCGCGCCCTCAACGAAGGCCGCTGCGTCATGGCCGGTTTTCACACCCTGCCGAACCCCGAACGCGGCTCGGTGGCCGAGAA
>CAKZJN010000518.1 GCA_936943465.1 uncultured Rhodoferax sp. | reverse complement strand
GGTGCAGGTGCGCAGGGTGCCTCAAGCACCGGCACGCAAGCCCGGGTTCACACACCAGGTACCGGCCTGAGCTCGGAGACCACGCCACTGAAGTCGCGCATCCATACGCCAGGCACCGGGCTGATTACAACGACACCAGAGTTGGTGGTCGTGCCGGTCGCCAACTAAAACCCGGCCGCTGATGCAGCAGGCGCAGGACCATCAAGGCCCTGCGCAGTTTTCTGCCCTCTGACATCCATATTGAAAGCAAGCCATGAAACATGCACGATTCGCCCTTAAGGCCATGCTGATCACTCCCGGTCTGGTATTGGCCTCCGGTGCCGTGCTGGCCCAGGAAGTGGGGCAAGTCCTGTCTTCCACGCCGGTGGTGCAGCAGTTGGGCGTACCCCGCCAGGTATGCACGACCGAGCAAGTGCTGGTGCAGGCCCCCAAGTCGGGTGCCGGTGCACTCATAGGCGCGATTGCAGGCGGTGCCATTGGCAACGCTGTGGGCAGTGGCGGCAGTCGCGCTGCAGCGACCATGCTGGGCGTCATTGGTGGCTCGGTGGTGGGTGACCGTGTGGAGGGACAAAGTGCGGCACACCTTGAAAACGTGCAGCGCTGCGAAGTCCGCACCCAGTACGAGAACCATGTTGTGGGCTACAACGTGGTGTACGAATACGCCGGCAAATGGTATACGACGCAACTCGCGCAGGACCCCGGCCCTACCGTGCAGCTTCAAGTCACGCCTGTCGGCGCTGCGGTGCAGGTCAGCGAACCGATCGCAGCACCGGTTCAGACACAGCCAGTGTATTTGGCACCTGCTTACCCGGTCTACTACACACAGCCCTACTACTCGCCCATTTCCATTGGGTTTGGAACCGGCTACTGGGGGACGGGCCGCTACCGGCATTGATATGTAAAGAGTGCATGCCGAACCCGGCTTGCACACGTTGCGACTTTGTTTTATTCACAGGAGTTCAAAATGACCACCACCAAATTTCAACTTTCACATTTCACCTGGGCCGCCACGGCCGTAGTGGCCTTGGCCATTGCAGGCAACAGCGCCATCGCCCAGGATAAAGTGCAAAGCAAAACCCAGGACCAAACGCGCGATCAGGATCGGCTGCAAGACCCGATCTTCGGTTCCCAACTGATGACGGATGCGGAGCGCAACGAATTCCGTACCCATATGCGCAGCCTCAAGACGGTAAAGGAACGTGAGGCCTATAGGTTGGAACACCACAAGCTCATGCAAGAGCGTGCACGGGTGCAGGGCATCACGCTACCCGCGAATCCGCCCGCCATGCCCCAAGGAGCGGGTGCAGGTACTGCGGGAAGTGGTATGGGTGCTGGCTCGGCTAGTAAGAAGTAAGCCGGTGTCGCCGTGGCTTGTGTGTGTGCTGGACGATGCAAGCACGGCTTGCAAATTGCCATGAGGGGCTCATGCGCTTGCCCATCCATCGGAATGGGAAAACCATGAACGGTGAACAACAGAAAGAGTTCCTTCGAGTGACAGCCTGGCTGCGGCCTTGGACGCGGCGGGCTGTCGCCTTTTCAATGAAGGCCTCGCGAGTATCCCCGCTGCTTCTTGAACTTTCTGATTCCAGAATGGGCTTGCAACACAGGCAATCAATTCATATGACCGTTGCCGGAATGTCTGGTTGAAGTTGGCGATGACGACCTTGGCGCTGCAACCATTCATGGCTACATTTTCCGAGCGGCTCCTAACGCTGCTGTGCCGACCGCCACAAAGAGAAATTGAATGCGTCCCCGCGAATGACCGCTCCCTAGAATCGGAGATTGAAAACCGATGAAATTGAACGCGCATCGGCAAAGTCTGCTGTGGAGAAAACAGTTCGGTTTTCGTCTTGTCCGCGAATGGCTGCAAGCGACAGTCCGGTCGTCCGACCGTGCGGTAGAAAGGTGCTTCCGTATGTCAGCTTTGCGGCGCAGAGCTTTCAACTTTGAAACTTCGCACTAAGTCATCTCTTGAAGTTCAATTCAATTTGTCGGAAAGTCGGCTTACAGCCCATCACTGACTGCCAGGTGGAAAATTCTTAAGACCGCTGCTGGCTCACAGCTCCATTTGGATGTCCAAATTGGGCCTCCATAAACCGGTCGCAAGAATCAAATTGCCTGACTGCCGACATTGCTGGGCGCTGGCAGGTGCCCATTGTTGACGTTCAGTTCCGCATCGCGGACTTCGGTAATGCCGCGTTAGGAGCCGGTCGGGAAATTCATCCGGGAATGGTTGCCGCTCCATTGCAGTCATTCCCTATCGCAACGGAATTTCTCCGAAGCAGTCATACGGATTGGCGATTGAGAACTTCGCAAATTTGAGCGTCACAATTTATAGCCCGACCGCTGTGTGACGCGTCAGAGCCATAAGCTGCCGTCAGCCCACGTTGAATTTGCGCAGCACGCAATCACAATTTCATCAATCCCAACTGGGCGAGGCGTTGATCTTGTAGCGCTAGCGTATCTCGAACGCCTCCTGGTGGAAGCGTGGGCGCGCGCCCAGCGCGCGCAAGCCTTCGCGTAACGAGGCCGCTAGC
The DNA here is from genome assembly GCA_936943465.1 of uncultured Rhodoferax sp. Lineage (GTDB taxonomy): Bacteria > Pseudomonadota > Gammaproteobacteria > Burkholderiales > Burkholderiaceae_C > Allorhodoferax. Next base: position 5,255 of record CAKZJN010000518.1, on the reverse strand, counting down.
CCACTGGGGCCACAGAACCATATCTCCGCTGAGTGCACGCCCTGCAGCGCCGCCACCTTCAACGTGCTACCTTGGCGGGCACCATGGATATGCAGGTCGATGCCAGGCAGATTGGCGCACAGAGCCTGCAGGCGCGGCACAAATGCGTCGCCATCCTGATCACGGATGCAGTAGTGCAGCGCGGCCGCGGGTGCCTGTTCAGGGTACGCCTGCAGCGATTCCAGCCATGCCAGGAACGGCGTCACGCCAATACCACCTGCAATCCAGATCTGGCGTGCTTGGTGGTTGCGGCGCTTCAGGTCGAAGCGCCCGTAAGGGCCTTCCACACGCACAGTCTGCCCGGTGCGCAGGCGCTGCGTCAGCGCACCTGTGTAGTCGCCCAGCGCCTTAATCTGGAAGCTGACCGTGTTGTCACCCTGATCGGCGCTGGCAATGGTGAAGGGGTGGGCACCTTCGCGATCCTCAAAGGTCACAAATGCAAACTGGCCCGCCTTGTGGCCACGCCAGCGGCGCTCCAACTTGCAGCGTACCGTAGTAACGTCACTGGATGGCTCCTCTATCGCTACGATGTGTCCCGTGGCCTCCCGGCTGCGGCCAATGCTGCCCAGCAGCGAGCGGATGGCACCGTACACACCGACTGCCAATAGCACTGCCAGTAACGCACCGGCCGGTTGCAGCCAGTAACCGGTTGGCGCCAGCATGGCGGCATGCAGAGCAAGCATCAGATACAGCACGGGCATTGCCTTGTGCAGGATGCGCCACGCGTGGTACGGAAACTTCTTCCACAGCGTCAGCACTAACATGACCAGCACGGCGTAGATGGCCCATTCGCCCATGTCCTTGGCGAGGTCACGCATTACTTCCAGAAAACCGGTGAACTGCTCTTTCGGTACGCGGCCCTCGCGGCCAATCAGGGACTTAAGAATGTCACTGGACAACTCGATCAGCCAGTGCAGTGCAGCAAAAATCACGGCCAGGATGCCGGCCCATTTGTGCGTGCGGTAGACACGGTCCATGCCTCCCAGGGGTGACTCCAGCCAGGCCGGGCGCGTTGCGAGCAACATTACGAGCGACATAAGGGCAATCGAGAGGAAGCCGCTCAGGGTCAGCAATTGCTGGCGTGCCAGCCACCACGGGTGGACGCCGGCCGGCGTCACTGCTTGCACCATGTCCCAACCCCAAGCCAAGCCGACGATGCCCAGCAGCAGCGTGATGAGTGTCTTCATGGTTTTGCGGCCTTAGGTGGCATGTCGTCACGGCAACGGCGCTCGTTGCACTCGGCAGAAGTGCGTTGGCGACGCTCGGTGCTGACCATTGTCGATTGGCGAGCGCCGCGCTCCAGAATCGCACCGGTCTGCGGATGCACGTCCAGCCGCACGCGTGCGCCTTGGCTGTCGGTTGCGCGCACATCGTAGGCGCCGTGTTCGCGCTCGATCTTTTCGATGTTGCCGTAACCCGCTGCTTCCAGCTTGACGTGAATCTGCGAGATGGGCAGCCACGGCTGTTCGGTAGATGCGGGTGTTTTGCGGTCACTGGCCCTGGCGGGCAGGGTGACGGCCATGGCAGTGAGTAACGTGCCAACTACGGCCAGCGTCGAGAGGGTCAGTGTGATGCGTTTCATGGTGGGGTGCTCCGGTTTATTCGTTGTAGTAGCCAAGTTCGGCCTGGGTGTGGCAGGCCGCGCAGTTGGCCTTGGTGCGCACGTCCTTGTGTTTCCACTCCCAGTCGGGCACCTTGCGGTGTTCGCGGTTCCACTTGGGTAGTTCGGTGATGCGCAGCGGTGCGTTGGCGGCTGAGACGTCGCGCAGCAGCTTGGCTCCATAGCGCTGTCCGCCCTGGTCCCCGGCATTGGTGACCAAGTAGGCGGTGATTTCAGCGGCCAGTTTTGGATCGACAGTGGCGTCGTCGCCAAAGTGGTCCTTTAGGTTGGCCATCATGCGAGTCCATGAACTCGCTGGCAGCATGGACGGTGCGAAGGGCAGGTGGCAACTGCCGCACTCTTCCTTGACGACCATGTTGGTGACCGGCGCAAAGTAGTGGCTGCCGCCAGCCTGGGCGCGGCCCAGGACGAGGGCCGAGAGGCCCAGCACCAGCAGGCCGAGGATGATGGGGCGATAGGGCATGTTCATGTTACTGCCCCAGCATGAATTTCAGCCAGTCGCCCTTTTCTTGGGGCGTGCAGAGGCGACCCAGCACCTCGGTGCAGTTGCGCTTGAACCACTTCTCTACCTTGGCAGGGTCGGTGTATCGGGCCGGGGTCACGGAGGTGGCCATGGCCTCGATCGTTTTGCCGCTGGGCGCACGGCCCGTGCCGCGAGGGTCCTTGCCGTGGCAGGAAGTACAGGCGGGGGTGTCAGGCTTGCCGCCGGCAAAGTTTTGGGTGTGCAGAGTCTTGCCGCGCTCGGCCGAGAAGCCCGCAAAACTGGGATCGGCGGCCTTGGCGGCGCTGGCGTATTGGGCCAGTTGATCTTCTCGCACGCCGGCCTGGCTGGTGCCGGACAGCAAGATGACGGCACAGGCCAGCAATGCAGGGATGGTTCGGGTCAGTGGCATGAGGGCTCCTAAAAACAGTGAATGTGGGAGCGACTATGCTCGGGGTGAACTGAACAGAAAGTGAACCCCGTGTTCATCTGGTGTTCATGTTCGCGGGGCTATAAACACGGCTTGAGAAAACCCGTCACACTGGACCGATCTGATGTCACTCCCCTTCACCCCAATGCGCTGGGGCACACTGTCGCTTTGCCTGGCCTTGCTGGCCGCCAGCGGCACGGTACGGTCTGGTGAAGAAGACCACGAGCGCGCCCGCAAGGCGTTGGAGGCTGGTGAGGTGCTTCCACTAAAAACTATTCTGGAGCGCGTGGAGCGTGCCTACCCCGGCCAGGTGATGGACGTGGAGCTGGAACGCGATCACCAGGGCAGCGCTGAACGCTGGATCTACAAGGTCAAGGTTTTCGGAAGCGGCGGCAGCTTGGTTCGGCTGAAGGTCAATGCCCGCGACGGTACCGTCCTGGGCAGCAAATCCCAAGGTCAGTCTATTGGCGGCCGGTCATTGTCCCCTGGGCACCAACCATTGGCAGGGGAACGCTGATGCGTATATTGATTGTTGAAGACGAGCCCACCCTGCAATTGCAACTGGCGCAGAGTGCGCGTGAGGCGGGCTATGCGGTGGACGTCGCCAGCAATGGCTTGGACGCGCACTTTCAGGGCGACACCGAATCCTACGACGCGGTGGTGCTAGACCTGGGACTGCCGCAGATGGATGGCATAACGGTGCTGCGAAAGTGGCGTGCCGCCGGCTGCACCATGCCGGTATTGATCCTGACAGCGCGCGACGGTTGGCACGAAAAAGTGTCCGGAATTGATGCAGGTGCAGACGACTATCTGACCAAGCCCTTCCACATGGAAGAACTGCTGGCCCGCTTGCGCGGCCTGATTCGCCGCGCCGGTGGCCACGCCAGCTCTGAGCTGGTCTGTGGCCCGCTAACCATGGACATGCGCAACAGCCGCGCTATCGTCGACGGCCAGGCGCTGACCCTGACCAGCCACGAGTACCGCTTGCTGGCCTACCTGATGCATCATCGCGACGAGGTTGTGTCGCGCAGTGAACTGGTGGAGCACATTTATGCCCAAGACTATGACCGAGACTCGAATACGGTCGAAGTCTTCATCGCCCGCCTGCGCAAGAAGCTGCCTCCGGGGCTGATCGCCACAGTGCGCGGTCTGGGCTACCGCCTCAGCACCAGCGTCTGATACGCCTACCCATGAAACCGTCCACCTGGCGACACTCGCTGCGCATCCGCTTGCTGGTGGGAACCCTGCTCTGGGTTGTGGGCACGATATTTGTCGCAGGTTGGGGCTTGGGTAACATGTTTCGCCAGCATGTGGAGGCCCAGTTTCACGCCGAGTTGCGGACCCACCTGGACCAGCTAACTGCTCAACTTTCGCTCGATACCCAAGGCCGACCGCAACTGGCCATGCCTTTGAGTGACCCGCGTTTCGCCCGCCCCTACTCGGGCTATTACTGGCAAGTGGATGAGGTGGGAGAGGGTGTGGCCGGTACAACGGCACTGCTGCGCTCACGGTCCCTGTGGGACGTGGTGTTAACGCTGTCGTCGGATGCGCTGGTGAAGGGCGACATACATGTGCACCATGTGGTGGGGCCGCAGGGCAAGCTTCTGGGACTTGTCGAGCGCAGCGTTCGTTTTGATGATAGCCCCGATGGCAAACCCCACTCCCTGCGCCTTTTGGCCGCCGCTGACGCCGATTTAATGCTCGAGCCGGTGAGCCGCTTCAAAGGAGCGCTGTGGTTGGCGCTGAGTGTGCTGGGCGTGGGCCTGGTACTGGGCGCCGTGGTCCAGGTCTCTGTCGGGCTGTCCCCCCTACGTGCCATGCGCACAGCACTGGCAAAAGTTCTTGGGGGTGAAGCGCAGCGGCTGGACGGAGACTTTCCGGTTGAAGTGATGCCTTTGGTGGATGAGTTCAACAGTGTGCTGACGCAAAACGCAGCGGTGGTGGAGCGCGCGCGCACCCACGCAGGCAATCTGGCCCATGCTTTGAAAACTCCACTTAGCGTGTTGGCCAATGCCGCCCAAGCGAAGAACCCGCAAGGCCCTGAATTGGCACGCCTGGTGTACGAACAGATCGGAGTAGCGCGCCGCCATGTGGACTACCATCTAGCCCGCGCGCAGGCAGCCGCCACTACACGTGTCCCTGGGGCCAAGACACCCTTGCGCCCGGTCGTCGAAGGCCTGGTGCGCGTTATGCAGCGCATCCATGTGCAGCGCGACTTGTCCATTGTCGTTGTGCCTTGGACGCAAGAACTCGCGTTTCGGGGCGAGGTGCAGGACCTGCAGGAAATGGTGGGCAACTTGCTGGACAACGCCTGTAAATGGGCTGCACACCGGGTTGAGCTGAATGCGTATATCGACGGTGCCACGGTCACCATGATGCTGGATGACGACGGCCCCGGACTGGACGTGCAACAGCGCGATGCCGTGATGCACCGAGGCGTGCGTGCAGACGAACAGGTGCCGGGTTCGGGACTGGGCTTGGCCATCGTCGATGACTTGGCGCAGCTCTATGGTGGCCGAGTGAGTTTGCTGGATTCGCCGCTGGGGGGACTGCGTGCCGCGCTCACGCTGCCGGGCATGCAAACAGGCTCGTCCACAGGTATATCAACAAAATCAAAATGATCGTCGATGAATTGTCTGGTATCGAGGGACAATCAACAGCAGCGCATGACGGACTTTGTTTGA
>CAKZJN010000517.1 GCA_936943465.1 uncultured Rhodoferax sp. | reverse complement strand
GGCCGCACCACCAGCACCACCTTCCAGGAACTGACGCAGCAGATTGACGACTTCCTGCGGGCGCAAATGCCGGTCTGGCGCGAGCGCTATCCGGGCGTGGAAAACCTCAAGGTCGCGGTCATGGGTTGCATCGTCAATGGCCCCGGCGAGAGCAAGCATGCCGATATCGGCATCAGCCTGCCCGGTACCGGCGAAGCCCCGGCTGCGCCGGTTTTCATTGATGGTGAGAAGCGCATGACCCTGCGCGGCGAAACCATCGCAGCAGATTTTCAGCAGGTCGTTGAAAACTACATTCAACAGCGCTTTGGCACCTCGGCCACTGCCGCTTGACCCTCCCCATTCAAGGCATGAACGATAAAACGACACCACGCAAAGTGGAAAAACTGGTTGCCGTCAAAGGCATGAATGACATTCTCCCGCCGGAGTCGGCTCGCTGGGAGGCGCTGGAGGACCGGGTGCGTCGGCTGATGCACCGCTTTGCCTACGAAAACGTACGCACCCCCATCGTCGAGCCCACCGCACTGTTCGTTCGCGGATTGGGCGAGGTGACCGACATCGTGGAAAAGGAGATGTACTCCTTTGAAGACCGCCTGAACGGTGAGGCGCTGACACTGCGCCCCGAAAACACCGCCGGTGTGGTCCGCGCCGCCATTGAACACTCGCTGCTCTACAACGGCGGCAAGCGCCTGTATTACTTTGGCCCCATGTTCCGCCATGAGCGCCCGCAGCGTGGGCGCTACCGCCAGTTTCACCAGATTGGTGCCGAGGCACTGGGCTTTGGTGGTGGCGAGGTGGATGCCGAACTGATCTTGATGGCCCATGCCTTGTGGCAGGAACTCGGCCTGACCGAGGTGGAGTTGCAACTCAACAGCCTGGGCCAACCCGAGGAGCGCAATGCGCACCGCGCCGCGTTGATCCAGCACTTTGAGGCGCACCACGACGTGCTGGATGAAGAAGCCAAGCGCCGCCTGCACCTGAACCCGTTGCGCCTGCTGGACAGCAAGAACCCGGCGATGCAGGGCGTGATCGAAGCGGCTCCCAAGCTGCTGGATTTCCTGGGCGAAGCGTCCAAACGCCACCTGCAAACGGTGACCGATGTGCTCACCGCCAACGGTGTGGCTTACCGCATCAACCCGCGTCTGGTGCGGGGCATGGACTATTACAACCTCACGGTGTTTGAGTTCGTAACCACCAAGCTGGGGTCGCAAGGCACCATTTGTGCCGGCGGGCGCTACGACTACCTGTTTGAGCAGGTGGGTGGCAAACCGACGCCGGCAGTGGGCTGGGCCATGGGCATTGAGCGCGTGCTGGAGTTGCTGAAAGAAATCGGCCATACCGATGCCGGTCCGGTACTCGACGCCTACGCCGTGGTGCCGGATGCCGCACATTTGCCGCAGGTGATGGCCTGCCTGCAAACGCTGCGCGCTGCTGGCGTGTCGGTGCAAATGCAGGCCAGCGCGGCTGAGGGCATGGCCAGCATGAAGGCCCAGTTCAAGCGAGCCGATGCTTCTGGCGCCCGCTATGCACTGATTTTTGGTGCCGACGAAATGGCCCAGGGTCAGGTGACCGTCAAGGCCCTGCGCGATGCCAACCAGCCCCAGTTGTCCCTCGCGCTGCGCGACGCGGCCCAGTGGGCCCAGCGCCTACAATCCAACGCTTAACTTATTAGTCCCATGGCAAATCATTTAGACCTTGAAGAACAGGAACAGCTTGATGAGATCAAGCACTTCTGGAAGCAATACGGCAACGCCATCACCTGGCTCCTGATCATTGTGCTGGGTGCCTATGCCGCCTGGAATGGTTACCAGTATTGGCAACGTAGCCAGGCCGCACAGGCTGCTGCGATGTTTGACGAAGTGGACAAGTTGTCCCGCGAAGGCGATACCGAAAAGCTCGAACGGGCCTTTGGCGAAATGAAGGACCGATTTGCCTCGACGGCCTACGCTCCGCAAGCCGGTCTGTTGGTTGCCAAGTCTTTGTATGAGGCCGGAAAGGTCGACGGCGCCAAAGCGGCCTTGACCTGGGTTGCCGAAAAGTCCAAGGACGCCGGTTACGCATCCGTCGGGCGCTTGCGTCTGGCCGGTTTGCTGATGGACGCCAAAGCCTATGACGAGGCGCTCAAGATGCTGGATTCCGGTATTTCAGAAGAATTTGCAGCACTTCAGGCGGATCGTCGTGGTGACATTTACATGGCGCAAGGCAAAAAGCCGGAAGCCCAGGCCCAGTACCTGAAGGCCTTCAAGGCGATGGATGAGCGCACCGATTACCGTCGCTTGGTTACCGTCAAGCTCAATAGCCTCGGTGTGGATCCGCTGGCCGACGCCGCCAAGCCGGCTGTTGATCAGGCCGCTGCAGCGAAGTGAATTCAACCTTAACGCGGAGTGTCCCGCTGATGCGCAACTTGTTCGCTCTGTTGTTGGTTGCCGTGCTGGCTGCCTGTGCCGGAACCGACCGGCCCAAGCCCGCTGAGTTAGCTCCCAACGTGCCGCTTATGGGGGTGCGCAGTGTCTGGAACGCCAGCATTGGGGCGGTCGATTTCCCCCTCGAAGTGCGGGTGGTGGACGGGCGTGCATTTGTGGCGGGCGCACAAGGTGTGGTAGCTGCCCTGGATGCCCAAACCGGTGCTGATGTGTGGCGTACCGCGTTGGATGCGCCCTTGAGTGCCGGCGTTGGTAGCGATGGCCGTTATGCCGCCGTAGTCACCCGTGCCAATGAACTGGTGGTGCTGGATGCCGGCAAGGTGGTCTGGCGCCAGAAACTGAAAGCCTTGACCTTGACCGCACCCTTGGTGGCTGGCGGCCGTGTGTTTACGCTTTCTACCGACCGCAGTGTTTTGGCGTTTGATGCGGCCAGCGGCCAGCGCCTGTGGCAGCAACAGCGTCCCGGCGAGGCCTTGGTGCTCGGACAAGCCGGCTTGCTGACCGCCGTGGGCGATACCCTGGTGGTGGGCTTCGGTGGCAAGGTGACTGGCTTTAACCCACTCAATGGCAATGCCCGCTGGGAGACTGCGGTTGTCAGTGCCCGGGGAACCAATGAGGTGGAGCGGCTGGTGGATGTAGTGGCCGGCTTCAGCCGTGACGGATCGCAACTGTGCGTGCGTTCGTTTCAGTATGCAGTGGCCTGCCTCGATGCAAGCTCCGGTCGCACGCTGTGGAGCAAGCCAGCCAACGGCGCCACGGGCCTATCAGGTGATGCATCGGTTGTGGTCGGTACCGAAGGCGACGGTCGTCTGTCGGCCTGGAACCGCAAAGACGGAGAAAAACTCTGGACGCTGGAGCGATACCGCTTTCGTGTTTTGACCGCGCCGCTGGTCGCTGGACGCTCCCTGATGGTGGGTGACGATGCGGGTAACCTGCACTTCCTCAACAAGGAAGATGGTGCACCACTGAACCGCGTAATGACCGATGACTCCGGGCTCGCCGTGGCGCCGGCGCTGTCTGGCAAAACCCTGATTGTGGTGAGCCGCAAAGGCGCGGTATACGCCTTCCGTCCCGAATAGGCTCTTCTCACATGAAACCCGTAATTGCCCTGGTCGGCCGACCCAATGTTGGAAAGTCCACGCTTTTCAATCGCATGACCAAGTCGCGCGATGCGATCGTGGCCGACTACGCCGGATTGACACGTGACCGCCACTACGGCCAAGGCTCCCAAGGCAAGCACGAATACATCGTCATCGATACCGGTGGTTTCGAGCCCGACGCCAGCAGCGGCATTTACAAGGAAATGGCCAAGCAAACCCGCCAGGCCGTGGCCGAGGCCGATGTAGTGGTGTTTGTGGTGGACGCGCGTGCCGGCCTGTCCGCGCAGGACCACGACATTGCCAACTACCTGCGCAAATTGAGCAAGCCTTGTCTGCTGGTGGCCAACAAGGCTGAGGGCATGACGCAGGGTGTTCAGCTCGGCGAGTTCTTCGAACTGGGATTGGGTGAAGTAGTGCCGGTCTCGGCAGCCCACGGCCAGGGTATTCGCTCGCTGATAGAAATGGCGCTGGCGCCCCTGAATTTGAGCGACGAGGAAGAGGATGCCACAGATGCCGAACCGGAAAACACGACCATCAAACTGGCCGTGGCCGGACGCCCCAATGTCGGCAAGTCCACGCTAATCAATACCTGGCTGGGCGAAGAACGGCTGGTAGCGTTTGATATGCCGGGCACCACCCGCGATGCGATTTCGGTGCCCTTTGAGCGCAACGGACAGAAGTTCGAGTTGGTGGATACCGCCGGCCTGCGCCGCAAGGGCAAGGTGTTTGAGGCGATTGAAAAGTTCTCGGTGGT
>CAKZJN010000516.1 GCA_936943465.1 uncultured Rhodoferax sp. | reverse complement strand
TCCACAGAAATCACCGCATGAATCAGTTCGCTGGGCACCTGGGTTGCCTGGCTGGCTTCCTGAACAAACGCGCGGTAATCGGAGGGGATAGCCGACAGTCGCGGCGTCTCGGTTGGAACACTTACCGGACGCGGCAAAGGCAGTTTCTCGGCTTCGATCAACAAGGTGCTGGCGGTTTCGTCAGGGTTACTTGACAGCACCACCGAACCGCTCTCGCTGACGCCCACATACACCTGCCCCCAGGCGGCACCACTGAGGGTGGCGCCCAACAACACGGTGGGCCAGAAAGGACGCATAGCCAGGTGGTAATTAACGGGGAACTTTCCGCCGTTCAACCAGTCCGATCAGGCCAGCGGGGGTTATGAACAAGAGGTTTTGCGCACGGTATTCCTTGAGCGCCTTGCTGACCATTTCGCGCGAAGCGCCCACTTGCCGGCTGATGGCGGTGTTAGACAGCTTTTTGGAAATCACCAGCATGCCGTCTGAAGCTTTTTCGGCCGCGGCATACAAATAACCCAGCACGCGCGAGGGAACACTCGTCAGTGCCAATGCAGCAATCTTCTGGTTGGCGCGGCGCAACCGATCAACCAGACCAATCATGACGGCCACCGCCATGTGGTTGTTATTGAGAATGCAACTGTTAAACCCGTCGCGGCTGAGCACCAACGTATCGACCTGGGTGTCTGCCACGACCGTGGCGGAATGGGGGCGGCTGTCGAGCAAACTCATTTCACCAATGCACTCCCCCGAAGACAAGGAAGCCAGCACGATTTCCTTGCCATTGGCATTGACCACCACATTGGCCTTGCCGGCAAGAATGATGAATAGCAAGTTAAGCCGGTGTCCGACATCGACAATGTGCTCACCACGCTTGAACCGCCTTTTTTCCAAGGCAGAAATCAGCGAGATGGCCTGTGTATCCGACAAGTGTTCGAACATCGGAACACGCCGTAATAAATCCGGTGTAGTTAGCGCTGCCACTTATACAATACCCCTACCACTTTTTATATTGATTTCAGCCCCATTTTTTCGCCCGTTAAGCTTACCGCATTTGGATGGCCAAAGGTACTACCCGGCGTTAACTTGGAGCAACATGCCATGAACAGACCCGAAAAACGACAGCTACCGCGACTGGTGCCAGGCGAAGTTCCTCGTGGCACCCTCATCCTTAATCACGGTGGCAAAAGCACCATTATTGAAAGTGTCCGGGATATTTCCAATTCCGGTATGAGTCTGTCCATTAACGAACTCGCGCCGGTCTCGCAAAAGGTGTCTGTGCAATATGCCGGCTCGGGCGTCAATATGGAAGTTTTCGGGCGTGTGGCCTGGTGCAATACCACGGCCTCGATAGAACCCGATTCCAAGCATCCGGGCAAATTCCTGATGGGTGTGGAATTGATGAGCCCGATGACGCTGTTTGCGATGCTGCCCAAGCGGCCGCATTAAGCTGCGCTAGTTAGCCCGGACCCAGGAGTCCGGCTAAAAGTTTACCTGGCGGTCTAGCCGCCTCCCCGCTGCATATACAAGTCAAAGCGCTTCATAAAGGCGTTGCGCGTTTCGTCGTCTATCCCGGCAAACCGGAAGCTCACGGCGAGGCGAGGCATCTGAACCAGCGCGATCACCCGCGGCTCGGCCACTTGCCATTTGATACCCAGCGCGCCGTCGCCTATGCGAACCCCCACGGTCCGATCCTGGTGCTTCCAGTGGTATTCGCCAATGGCTTCCGGCAGCCAGCGCAGCCAGTCGTCCTCGGTACAGGCCATGTCACGCTCAAAGCGCTCTTCGTAATGCGATTGCATGTCTAGCGGCATTCCTCTTCAACCACCAGCGATCGGCGGCCAGATCGCCAGCACATCGTCCGGTTGCAGCGCGTGCGTAGCGCGGTCTTCGGGAGCGATGTATTTGCCGTTGATCAGCACCAAGTGCACCATTTTCTCGGGCAGAGAAAACGGCGCAATGATTTGCAGGATGGTGGCTCCATCGGCCACCTCCAACTCCACCTGGTTACTGGTGCGCACGGCGGCGGGTAGGTAGTCCGTGAGCGAGGCGAACAGCTTGAATGTAATTTTCATGGGGCGCGATGCTAGCGCCTACGTGCGTCGTTGGCACCGGACCACTCCGGTTGACCCTGCGCCGCGCCCAGATACGCTTCCATCAATTGGGTTGGGTCCTTTTTGAGGACCTCTTTCCAGGGGCCGAGTTTGACTTGCCCTTCCACCAGGCCGCGCATCACGCCCACATGGTTGGTCCAGCCCACCGAGTTGCAACCCACCAGCACATCGTCCTTGAACTGCAGGCTCAGGTGGCGGTTGTTGGGCACATCGGTGAGTTCGACATGCTCGCC
>CAKZJN010000515.1 GCA_936943465.1 uncultured Rhodoferax sp. | reverse complement strand
GCATTGCGCAGGCGCTGGTAGGTGAGTTGCAGCAGGCGCGCGTCCGAGCTGGCGCGGTGCCGCTGGGCGCCGCGTTCAGAGCTGATCTCGGCCTTGATCAGGTGCCAGCGGTCGGCTTCGTCTTCGGTGAGCAGTTTGCGCAGGTTTTCCAGACGGAACGCCGGGGCCATTTCGGCTTCATCAAACAGGACGCCCAGCCAACTGTAGTCATTGGCCCAGCCATCGGAATACACCGTTTGGCCGTGCAGGTCGGCGTTGAGGCGGGCGGCCACTTCGACCACGCTGTGACCCCGCTCATTAAGCAAGTGGCGGGGAATGTGGTGCGTTTGGGCGGCTTGCTCATCCCAATGGGTCCACTGGGGTTGCGGGCGGATCAGGGTGCAGTAGCTGTGGCCATTGGGCAAGACAAAGCCAACTTCAATCGGGTAGCTGTTGCGCCCGAAGCCCGAAGCCTCCACGTCGAGGACCGTGGGCAGGTTCGATAGCTTTGTTGTAGTGGCCTGATCGGCTTGCGAAGACGCAGACATGGGCCGCATTGTGCAACACCGGCCGGGCTACGGCATCAGGGGTAATTACCAAGCCAGTCCAGGCGCTTTAGTCGCTGACCCGGGTCTCGGAGCGTCCCAAAGTCCAGGTCAGCCCCAGCCCCAGGGAGGTTCCCTGCTTTTGCGCAAACAGGGGACTGGCCTGATTGGCGGATCCTTCGTAAAAATCCTGTCGGGCAAAAGCAAACACGCGCAAATCCGGCCCGAGGCGCTTGCTGCCGTCAATGGTTAGCCGCGAACCGATGAGCCCGCTCTGGGCTTCATAGGCCGGGCGGGTCGCTGTGGCAAACGCAGTGGGAACGCTGTAAAAGTACTGGTTAAGTTGCGCATCGCCCACCACCAGACTGAAGGCGGATTTCATGCGCCAGTCGCCTGCGATGGATGTTTCATAGGCCAGCTTGGGTTCCAGCGCGTAGCCCACCTTGCGCACGCCATCGTTGAACTCCAGCACCGCGCGCAGGGGCAACTCCAGTGTGATGCGCGAACGCTCGGCTGGCGGCGTCAGCAAAAACTTCACCCGTGGACCGAACTCCAGCAGCGTGCCCAGGTCTGGCATGCCGCGGCGCAGGGCAATGTCGTTCGAGCTGGCGGGCAGCGAACCTGAAAAGCCCACGTCCAGCTCGACCCGGTCGGTGTGCACCATGCGCGCACCTACGCCGCCACGGTCGGCACGGATCACTTCACCCCGGTACACAAAAAATGGCAGGACCAAAGCGCGCTGGTTCTGCTCGCTGGAGGCTGGATAGGCCGGCGTCGACAGGGCGCCGGCAAACGCGCCAGCTTCCCACAAGGGCAGGCGGCCGGGGCTTGCGTCGGCAGACTCTTGTGCGAGGGCGCCCGTGGCAGAGCCCAGGCAGGCAACAAGCAACAGTGCCGACATGCGGCGGAACGTTTGGGGCAGAGGGTGTTGGCGGTGCATGGCTCAGTGTAGCGAAAACGTGGTGGCCGCTTTGCTATGCTGTTGTGCTATCCACTGTTCGCCCGCACGCCGGGAACCCCCACCATGGCCAGCAGCCTTTTTGCCCTCATTGACGACATTGCCACGCTGCTGGACGACGTGGCCCTGCTGACCAAGGTAGCGGCCCAAAAAACGGCCGGCGTACTGGGTGACGATCTGGCCCTCAATGCGCAGCAGGTGGCCGGGGTTCAGGCCGATCGCGAATTGCCGGTGGTCTGGGCGGTGTGCAAGGGCTCGCTGGTCAACAAAGCCATTCTGGTGCCGCTGGCAATGGTTCTCAGCGTGACCATGCCCTGGCTCATTACGCCCTTGCTCATGCTGGGCGGCGCTTACCTGTGCTTCGAAGGGTTCGAGAAAATTGCCCATGCGCTGGCGCACCGGAAAGACGCGGCCGATGACCTGAGCGATGAACTGATGCAGGCCCTGACCGATCCGTCGGTCGACCTGGTGGCGCTGGAGAAAGACAAAATCAAGGGTGCTATCCGTACCGACTTTGTGCTGTCGGCCGAGATCATTGCGATCACGCTGGGCACGGTGCAAAACAGTGGCTGGGTCACGCAACTGGCGGTGCTCAGCGGTGTGGCGCTTGTCATGACCGTCGGGGTTTACGGCCTGGTGGCGGGCATTGTGAAGATTGACGACCTGGGCCTGTACCTCAGCCGATTGCCGCATTCCACAGGGGGCCGGGGCTGGAAGCACCGCTTGGGCTTGTGGCTGGTGGATGCGGCACCCTGGCTGATGAAGGCCCTGTCGGTGCTGGGCACCGCGGCCATGTTTCTGGTGGGCGGCGGCATTTTGTCGCACGGCCTGCCCTGGCTGCATCACCTGACGCAATCGCTGCTCGATCAGATCGCCGCAAACGCCGGTGCTGCCGCAGCCTGGTTGGGTCCAATCGCCGGTCTGGGGCTGGATGGGTTGTCAGGCTTTGCGGCGGGTGCTGTGGTGTTTGGGCTGCTCGCTGTGGTTCAAAAGATCCGGGCCGCTTTGGGCGGCGGCTCAGCGCACTGACCGCCATGGAGGCAGCGCCCGCCTCCCGCACGCTGATCAGCGGGGTGCTGCTGGGCGTGGTGGGCGCCATCATGTTCAGCGCCAAGGCGATCATCGTCAAACTGGCCTATCGCCATGGTGTGGACGCCATCACGCTCATCATGTACCGCATGCTGTTTGCGTTGCCGTTTTTTCTGGCCATTGTCTGGTGGACCAGCCGGCCCCGCGAGGGCAAGCCGGTGCCAGCCCTCACGCGCCGGGACCAGCTTGGCGTGGTGTGGCTGGGGGTTACCGGCTACTACCTGGCCAGCTTTCTGGACTTTGCCGGGTTGGCGTACATCAGCGCTTCGCTGGAGCGGCTCATCCTGTACCTGAACCCCACGCTGGTGCTGCTGATGGGGCGCGTGTTGTACGGCAAGCCGATTCATCGCAATCAGTTATTGGGGATGGCCATCAGCTATGGCGGCGTGGTGCTGGTGTTTGGCCATGAAGTCAGCCTGACCGGTTCCGGAGTGGCTCTCGGCACGTTGCTGGTTTTTCTGAGTGCTGTGAGCTATGCCACCTACCTGTCCTACAGCGGCGAACTGGTGTTGCGCCTGGGCTCTTTGCGCCTGGTCGGGCTGGCGACCAGCGTGGCGTGTGTGTGCTGCATTCTGCAGTTCGTGCTGATGCGTCCCTTGAGTGCCGCTCTAACCGTGGCGCCCGAGGTGGTGTGGCTATCGCTGCTGAATGCGATTGGCTGCACGGTGATTCCGGTGCTGCTGGTCATGATGGCGATTGAACGCGTGGGCTCGGGGCTTGCCTCGCAGGTGGGTATGGTGGGCCCGATGTCGACCATTGCGATGGGGGTGCTGTTGCTGGGCGAGCCTTTTACCGGCTGGGTTATTGCGGGCACCCTGCTGGTGCTACTGGGCATTTATTTCTGCACCCGGGCAGGGAAATAGGCTACGTCAGTGATTCCATCGCCTTCTTGAGTGCAACCAGCGCATCTTCCAGTTCCAGCGACTGCAAGGCTTCTTCCAGTGGCTCCATGAGCTCTATCGGCAAATCGGCCAGATCCTCCCGTGCCTCGGCAAACACTTCCAGCGCCGTCAGGTCACCGTTTTCGAGCAGGGGTTGCAATTGCAGCAAGGCGGCACGGCATTTGGCCGGATCTGCCACCGGTTGCTGAAACAGTGAAGCCTGTGCGCTCGCCATCGCGTCCTCCGACGCAACGGATACCGCAGGGGGCGGGTCCAGAGTTTCCAGGGCCCGGGCAAAGTCCACGCGCGTGCGCACAACCAGAGCCGCAAAGGCCTCCATCGCGGTCGACAGACCGTCGGTGTCGCCGTTCTTGCTCAGCTTTTCCAAGCGTGCCGCTTCCTGTGACAGCGCCATGCAGCCCAACAATGCGGCCGTGCCTTTCAGCGTGTGCAACTGCATGGTGGCTGCCTTGGGGGCGCTCAGGTTCTGGCGCAGTTCCTCGGGCTGGGTCGCCAGTTGTTTGAGGAAGTCTTTGGCCGAGCGCAGGTAGGCCGCCTTCAAGCCCGACATGCGGGCCAGTGCCGTGGTGAT
>CAKZJN010000514.1 GCA_936943465.1 uncultured Rhodoferax sp. | reverse complement strand
GAAGGCAGCGATTTGGGGGCCAGCGGAATGGTCAGTTCCACGCAGGTTCCCTTGACCGGCGCTTTCAGCAAAGCGATCTGCCCGCCCCACTGCTCCACCATGCGCTTGACCAGTGCCAGGCCAATGCCCAGACCGCCACTCTTGGTGCTGAAGAACGGGCGAAACAGCGCTTGGCGCACCTTCTCATCGATGCCGGGGCCGCTGTCAATAATTTGCAGCGTCAGCTTGTGCGCATCTGCACTCCATCGCACGGCAATTTCGCCGCCGTCGGGCATGACATCGGTGGCATTGGCCAAAACGCTGATCAATATCTGCCGCAGCATGGCAGTGTGGGCCTGTACGCCGGGCGCTTCGCCCTCGGCCAGCGTCCAGTGAATGCCGCGTCGGTTCATCTCGGGCCGCATCTCTTCCAAACAAGCGCGGATGACCGGCGAAGGCCACACCAACTCAGGCTCCAGTGCAGGCGCTTGCGACACCCGCACCAACTCGGTAATCCAGCGGTCGGCGCGGTCCACCGAGTTGGTAATGTCGACGCAATGCTCCTGCTGTTCGGTCGCCATGCCTTCGCTGCTTTGCAGCATCTCGGCGGTCACCCGGATGGACGCCAACGGATTGCGCAGGTTGTGGGCCACCGCGCGGGCCAGTTCCACGGCGGTCGACAAAGTCTGGCTTTCGGCCAGCCTTGCCTGCTGTTCCCGCAGCAGGCGGTCGGCACGCGCCACCGTCCAATACAAGGTAATAAACAAGCCCAGGGCGCTGGCGGCACAGGCCAGCCAGATCTGCATCAGGGCATCCTGAATGGCGGCATTGAGCTGCACCGGAACCTTGTAAATTTCCATTACGCCCAGCACCTTTTTGGTCTGGGGCTCCAGGATCGGGATGTAGCTTTCCACGTAAAAGCGGGCGCGTTGCGCCAGCCCAATGTGCTCATCCTTGGCCGGACCGCCTGAGTCCATCGTGCCGCTGTGCACCACCAGTTTGCCGGCCAGCGCGTCGTCCAGTTCATCGTTTACCGGAAAGCGTCGCCCCACCAGCGTCTCATCGGTGGACCAAACCACAGTGCCGTCTGCCTGGTAGGCATTCGCCCGCACCGGCTCACTCATGGAAGAAATGTGCGCCATGGAGGACAGAAAGCGCTCCCGGTTCAGCGCATCGTGCGGATTCGACAGGTACAGCGCCGATTGGTCGGTGAGCAGCAGGTTCTGAATGAAGTCCATGCTGACTTCGCCCTCGCGCTGCAGCATGCGCTCGGTCAGAATGTTCGACATCAGCCACCCAAGCCCCAATGCGATGATGGCAATCACCCCCAGGCTATAGGCCGCGAAGCGGCGGCGAAGATTGATAGGGGGTGCTACGACCGAAGATGCCATGCGAAATTGGATTAGCTGTATATGCCTTCTTTTTACCAGTTAAATTGACGCAGCCAACCCAGGCTCATTGATTTTGCGGTGGAGGATGGCGGTGTAAACGTAGAACGCGTGGGCGTTGCGGGCACCTCCGGGGCCAAGGGGAACGGAGTCGCGTCCTCCACCTCGTCACCAAACTGAGTTGCCACGTAGGCTCGCATAAACCATTTCAAGGGGTTTTCAGCCACGGCGGGAACGTGCGGCCATTCCGGCCCGAACCACTCCACCAGTACGTCCTCAATGCTGTACCACTCGCCCGAAACAATGGCGCCCCCTTGGGACCAGTCATTGGCGGGGTTGTAAGTGTGGGGATGCCAGACCCCGCTTTCCGGGTCATGGCGGGTGCCGGGTTGCTGGTATTGGTCAGAGAGCTTCAGACCGGCAGACCGGGCCACCCAGTAGTTGAGCTGGCGGCCGTCAAGGCGTTTTACATTCATCGCAAACCTCCCGTTTCAGTAGGCTGCGGCGGATCGCAGAGGGCAGCGCTCCCCGCTGGTCACACCAACCTGCGCGGGGTGGGCAATGGCCGTGCAAGGGCCCAATTTGCGCTCAGCAAAGCCGCTGCCACCAAAACCCGGAGCTCGCGCCTGGGTCAGCAGCACAGCGCATGCGGCGAGAAGCAGCAGGCGCTCTATGGCAGAGAGATTTAGAAAGGTCATGGGGGTGTCTCCTCGACTTAGGTGTCGTATGGCGTGCTACTTTGCATAGACCATGCCACGCGAAACACACCCGGAGGACGCATCTAAGTAATTGATAAATAAGGACTTTTTCCGGCCGGGTCTCTATACCCCCAGTCAAACACCCTAAGTTGGGGGAAGTACCCCACCCCCAGTGGGGCAAATACCCCAATTTCTTAAGTTAGCCCTATCAAAAAATGGAAGGTCTTTGATTTCATTGATGTTTTTCCAGGGTCTGGAGTTGGCACGTTTCCCGCTATTTGGACTCCGTTCCCCGAAAAGCGGGGGGCACTTTTAACTCTAAAAACCTGAAAGGAACGCAACCATGCGCAAGTCCATTGCTTCTACTTCCCTCATCGCCGCAACCCTGTTGACCACCTTGGCCATCCTGGCGCCAGCCACCGCTTCTGCCCGTGAAGGTGGTGCCCGCAGCGTCGGAAAAGGCATCAAGTGCTACACCGCAGGCGTAGTACAAGCCAACGGCACGGTCAAGTACCAGCAAGTCTGCTACAAGGGCGTCTAATGCGCGGCTCCCGGGTTGGCCTGCTGCCTAAACGCGCAGCCTGCATCGGGGTTTGGGCATGCTTTGCCACTGTGGCAGCTGCCCAGCCCTCTCAAAGGCATCTCCAATTTGATATTGGCGTGGGGCAGGAATCCCAAACCTCGCCCGTTTTTCAAATTTCCCCTGAAGGCAACATCCTGTACCTCAATGGCTCGCAAGGCCTGTACGGTGGGCATGTCCGTGGCAGCTTGCAAGGTTCAGCCAGCTGGGATTGGGGCGCGGGAGTTAGCACCGCCGTGTCGGCTGATGCGACCTTGAAGCGCTCCCCTCAAACGCCGGATTTCAATTTATCGTCGATTAACCTGCAGCCATCGATCCGTATTCCGCTGGGCCAAGCCAGTGTGGGCTTGGGACTTAACCTGCAGAGTTACGATGCAGCCGATCGGCATTTCCGCGATTCCACCGGGGTGCAACTGGACTGGACACGCGCTACGCCCCAGGGCCTGTGGGGTGTGGTGGCCGAGGTGGCACGCTACAAGCACCCTGCTGACTTGTCCGATATGGACGCCACGGCGAGCTCCCTTGTGCTGCTTCGCCAATATACGAATCCATTGCCCGAGATTGACGGCATCGACTTTTCCTTCATCGTTGGGCAGGAAATCAATGATCATGGATTCCGTGACCTCTCAAACCACAGCGCCATGCTGCAGGCCAATGTACGCTGGAACTGGCTGGACGCAGACTGGTCGTTAGGCCAAAGTTGGCGACTCGCACGCTTTGAAGAAAGCACATTTCCCGGTGAGCCTGCACGTTCAGACGATACCGTCTCGACCGATCTTGCTGCGCAATGGCCGCTTTCCGCCAAGAAGTCATTGCGTGTCGAAATCAACCAAGCGCGCAATATCTCGAATACCCGCCTCTACGACAACAACATGTTGCAGTGGAGCGTGACCCTGCGCAGGGAATGGTAAATAAATTACTTGGATAACGCGGTTTTGTTACCGCTGGGCTGTTTTGGCTGTGTAATTTTTGAACGGCAAATGTCACTCATAAAACAATCTTTTTTCAGGTTGTTTTCGAGCACGGTCAGCAAACTATCGGCGTCTGCACCATCCAATGGATAGACCGCGACGGCCAGCTTATCCTTGACCTCAGCGACGGAGCCGCTTGTCAAAATAAGCGGGGACGCCAAAGCGGCTTCAATTTGTTGCCGAATCCGCGCTATTTCTTTAAGGTCCGACACAGACTCGGCCAGGATCAGAAAATCTCTACTCCCGGTGTGCAATAGGCTGATGCCATCCGTCAGCACACCTTTCAATCGGTTGGCTTTCTGTGCAATGACTTCCTTATCCGATTGATCTTCAAGCTCGGGTTTAGTTGAAATGTAAAAACCCACCTGAATACGGTAAACGGCGACATGCCAATCTTTACGCTGTGCCCACTTTATTGCCATCGATATT
>CAKZJN010000513.1 GCA_936943465.1 uncultured Rhodoferax sp. | reverse complement strand
CATCTCCCCCAAACTCGCGTTCTTGCCACCGACCGATTCGACATCGGTCATGCGCAAGCGCTCGAATGGGACAACCAGATCGGTTGGGTTAAATAGACTCGACATAGCAAAGCTCCAGAAGTTAAAACCGGTGGTTGCCACGTTTTGCACGTCCCGCTCTGTTGTTGCTGTTTGAGGGGCGAAAGCCGTACAAAATGCGCTAAATTGCACGCATTGTAGGGTGCAGTCCCTGCCCCCCAAATATCAAGCTTCAGCATGCCCCAACGCACCGTATTTTTCGTCTCCGACGGCACCGGCATAACGGCCGAAACCTTTGGCAACGCCATCCTGGCCCAGTTTGAAGTCAAGGCCCACCATGTGCGCCTGCCCTTTATCGACACGGTGGACAAGGCCCATCAGGCCATTCGCCAGATCAACCATGCCGCTGAAATTGATGGGAGCCGCCCGATTGTTTTCTCGACGCTGGTGAATATGGAGGTGCTTTCCGTCATTGCGGAGCAATGCAACGGCATGCTGCTCGACATGTTTGGCACCTTTGTGCAACCGTTGGAAAAGGAGTTGGGGGTCAAGTCCAACCACCGCATCGGTCGCTTCAGTGACGCCAGCAAAAGCAAGGAATACAACGACCGGATTGAGGCCATCAACTTTTCGCTGGCCCATGACGATGGCCAGTTAAACCGCGACCTGGAAATGTCGGACGTGATTCTGGTGGGGGTCAGCCGTAGCGGCAAGACGCCCACCTCGCTGTACCTGGCCATGCAATATGGCCTGAAAGCGTCCAATTACCCGCTGATACCGGAAGACTTTGACCGCCGCCAGTTGCCCCCTGCCCTGGTTCCGCACCGGGGCAAGCTGTTTGGGCTAACCATCCAGCCCGAACGGCTGAGTGAGATTCGCCAGGAGCGCCGGCCGAATTCGCGTTACGCCTCACTGGAAAACTGCCGCATGGAAGTGAGCGAGGCCGAGGCCATGATGCGACGAGCCGGCATCCGCTCGCTATCTACGACGACCAAGTCCATCGAAGAAATCGCCACGACGATCCTTCAGGAAATCCATCCGGACCGGCTGGCCTACTAATTAGGGGCACTCGCCGCCGTGGGGCGTCCACGTGACTGTAGCTTGCCCCTGTTCTGCGTTTACAGGCCGATGGCGGCGATGCCTGCTTTAGCGATTTGAGCGTCTTCGTTGGATTTCACGCCACTCACGCCCACCGCGCCCAGGCATTGGCCATCTTTCAAGATTGGCACGCCGCCTTCCAACATGGCGTCCAGCGTCGGTGCGCTCAAGAAAGATACGCGCCCGCCATTGATCATGTCTTCATAGGCCTTGCTTTCCCGGCGGCCCAAGGCGGCGGTGCGCGCCTTGCCCGGTGCAATATGGGCCGAAATGGGAGCTGCGCCATCAAGGCGCTGGAACGACAGCAGGTGACCACCATCGTCCACGATGCAGATGCTCACGGCCCAATTGTTTTTTTGGGCTTCGGCTTCAGCGGCAGCGGCAATGGCCTTCACATCAGCGGCTTCGAGTACAAATTTATTCTTCATGGCAGGTTCGGTGGAGTGATAAAGGTGCCAGCATAACGGGCCACGCCTTGGTAATTACCCGCAATAGGTGCAGAACAGCCCCACTCAAAATCGGTGCAATGTGCGGCTGATTACCGGAGCCCCTCTTGATTTTGTCTAGAATCGCCGCACCTACCGCGTAGGTTATTTTTTCAGGAGTTTGACTATGAGTGATCGCATTACCACGCTGGACACCCGCTTTGGCTACGGCATTTCGTCGGAGCAACGCAACAAGGTCCTGCGCAACACCTATTGGCTGCTGGCCCTGAGCATGGTGCCCACGGTGCTAGGCGCTTGGGTGGGCGTGGCCACGGGCGTTGGCCAACTCTTTACCGGTGGCCTCGGAATGATTCTTTTCCTGGCCGGTGCCTTTGGCTTCATCTACGCCATTGAGAAAACCAAGAACTCGGCCGCTGGTGTGCCAGTTTTGCTGGGCTTTACCTTCTTTATGGGTCTGATGCTGTCGCGCCTGATTGAAATGACGCTGGGCTTTAGCAACGGGGCCCAACTGATCATGACCGCCTTTGGTGGCACCGCCGGCGTGTTTATGGTGATGGCCAGCCTGGGCACCGTGATCAAGCGTGACCTGTCCGGCATGGGCAAGTGGCTGTTTGTTGGCGTTGTGGTGCTGATGGTGGGTAGCCTGATCAACGTGTTTGTCGGCTCCAGCGCCGGCATGCTGGCCATTTCGGTGGCCTCCATTGGCATTTTCAGTGCCTACATGCTGTACGACATCAAGCGCATCATTGACGGCGGCGAAACCAACTACATCACCGCCACCCTGGCCTTGTACCTGGACATCATCAACGTGTTCCAGAGCTTGCTGGCTCTGCTTGGTATTTTTGGTGGTGAGCGCGACTAAGCTCCTCTTCGCCACACAGAAAGGGCCCTTTACGGGCCCTTTTTGCTGCTTACCGAATTGGCGCTAAGCTCAACATGGCTCTCAAAGTGCCGATATAAACCTATGCCCCACCGGTATTCACCATGATTTTGCGCATTCTTCTTTTGGCCATCACGCTGCTGCTGAGCGGGTGCGATCTGGAAGCCCTTCTGGCCGACCCCAAAGCGGTTCAAAAAGAGGCTGACGGAAAGGCTATTGGCAGCGCCTGCCGCCATGGCCTGCGCAGCATCGAAGACTGCTACGCCATGAACGAAAAGGCCTCCAAATCCGCCATCTTTACCGGATGGAAAGATATGGACCAGTACATGCGCGAGAACAAAATTGACGGAGTGGAGCCCAAAGGCTTGAAGCCGATTCCCGCCACAGCGGTTGCTGCGGATGAAGAAGTGGTGGCCGATGCAGGCAAGTCCAAAAAGGACCACGAAGACCCCAAGGCCAAGCCTAAGACCAAGGCCAAGCCGGCCTCAGCGGCCGCAGCGACCGACGCCCACAGCGGTCACTAAGCGCAGTCACACAGACACCGAACCGTCGGCGGTCCATGTTCAGCCGCCAGGAGGCGGTTCGGCGCGTATTGCCATTCAATTGAGGCTGCCCTGACCAGGTGCTGGCCTGACACCAAATATGTCTATAGAATCTATTCAGTATTTATTCTAATGTGGCATAAGCCATTGATTTTCATAGAAATTCTAGAAATAGAATCTATTCATTTCCATGAAACCGCAAGTTCAGGCTGTCATCAATTTTCTGCAGTCGAATGGCGTTTGTACTTCATCGGACATCCAGACAGCTTTCAAAGTAAGCCAGCCCACTGCAGCAAGAATCATTTCCTCCCTGGGGGATGCAATTTTTACCTTCGGTGCAGCTCGTTCCACACGGTACGCACTGAGCCATACCATTGGACCGCTCGCAGCGCAGCAACCGATCTGGCTTGTTGATGCCGA
>CAKZJN010000512.1 GCA_936943465.1 uncultured Rhodoferax sp. | reverse complement strand
TGCGATTGCGTGGTTTCAGGGTGCGCTGGCGGTGCGCGCCTCGGCAACCGTGCCAGGGTCAAAGCCACCGCCCAGGGCTCGGTACAGCGACACCCAGGCCAGATTGCGCTGGCCTTGCAAGGCAATCTGGGCCGATTGGGCTGCGCGGGCCATGCGGCGCGCTTCTTCCAGATCCATCAGGCTAGCCAGGCCGTGGTCATAGCGCGCCTGGGTGGCGGCCAGCGATTCGGCGTAGCCTTTCGTGGCCACTGTGGCATCGGCGGTCCGGGCTTCGGTGCTGTGCAGGTTGACCAACGCTTCTTCCACTTCGCGCACAGCCTGGCGCACCTTGGCCTGGTAAATTGAAATGCTGCCCTTGTAGGCCGCCTCGGCCGACTGCACAGCTGCGGCTCGTTGGCCACCGTCCCACACGGGCACGCTGACGGCCAGTGGGCCAAAGGACCAGGTCGATTCGTTGAGGTCCACGCCACCACTGCTGACGCGCATGGCACCAATCGAGCCGTTCAGGCTCAGGCGCGGATAACGCTGCGCCTTGGCACTGCCCACGGCGGCAGCGGCCACCACCACATCGTGCTCGGCGGCAAACACATCGGGCCGCTGCGCAATGGTCTGGGCCGGTACGCTATTCACCGAAACCGGAGCCGCCTGTGCGGGCTTTTCCCAAGCGGAGGCCAGTTTGCTGCGAAGTTGCGGCTCGGGCAGAGCGGTCAGCGCCACCAGCGCCTTGGTGTTGAGGTCGCACTGGGCGGCTTGTTGGGTGAGGCGGTTGTTGCTGTCGGCGGCACCGGCCCTCGCCAGCGCGGCAATGCCGGAACTGACAAAGCCGGCGCGCAGGTTGATGTCGGTCAGCCGCGCAGTTTCCTGATACGACGCGGCGTCATGGCGGGCAGCAGCTAGCAGTTGCAGGCAACTGCCCTGGGCGTAATACAGGCTGGCCACCTCGGCTGCGACCGAGACGCGGGCATCGTGCCATTGGGCGCGGGAGCTGGCGACTTGCGCTGCGGCAGCTTCGTTCACGGCCCGGTTGGCACCCACCAGATCAAGTTCCCACGAAGCCTGCAACCCTGCCTGCAACGTGGTGGCCACCGGCACCTGAGGCTGGCTCACACCGCGCACGGCGCTGGCCTGGGCATTGACGTTGGGCACCAGCGCAGCGTAGGCCTGCGCCTGTTTGGCGCGTGCATCTTCAATGCGGGCCAGCGCGTTGGTAACGGTGGGGCTTGCTCCTTGTGCGGCTGCTATCAATTCGGCTAGAACAGGGTCGCCCTGCTGTTGCCACCAGTTAGCCAGTGACACGACGGTGCCGGCGTGGGGCAGCGGGGCTTGCCAGGCAGGGGCTACCGGCGCCTCGACTTTGGAGGGCGGTAGCAGGGTGGTGGAACAGGCCGACAGCATGGCAAGTGCCGCAACGGTTCCCAATAAGCGGGGAGTGAGCAGGTTCATGGTGTGCTGGGTTGGGAGGGAGGGTTCAAGAAACTTAAATGGGGGCTCGCGGTGTTGCCAGCGCGGAAAAGCTTTGTCTGCGCTGCGCCTCGGCTTCGACCAGCGCCATGGCGGCGTCGATCAGTCGCGTAAGGTAGGTGTCGAGCGCCTCAGCGGAGCCGATCAGTGACGGGCGAATGGCTTGCACCACGTCCATGCCGACGTGCAGCATGATGCCCAGCCCCGAAATCTGAAAGGCCAGGCGGTGAATGTCGTCGTCGGCCTCGGGCAGGCCCAGGTGTGCGGCCAGGGCGCGGGTCAAAATTTCATGGGCCGGCTTGATGTTGCTGTCAATTTCAACCTGCCACATGCCGGTGGGTTCCACCATTTCGCGGAAGTGCAGCTTCATGCACTGGCGCGCCTGTTCGCCCGACTTCAGCGGCTCCACAAAGCCGCGCAGCAGGCCTTGAATACAAGCGCGCACGTCCTGCACTCCGGCTGCAGACGCATCGACCGGGTCCAGCGTCGGGTTGTTGCGCGGATCCTGAAACACGGCGCGGTACAGGCCCGCCTTGTCGCCAAAGTAGTAGCTGATGGACGCAATGTTGGCCTGCGCCGCCAGCGCGATCTCGCGTGTGGAGGTCTTGGCAAAACCCTTTTCGGCAAACAGGGCCAGCGCGGCGTCGAGCAGGCGGTTGCGCGCCTCCGCCCCATCGCTGCGCAGGGGCTTGGCGTGGCTGGCGGGCAATTCGGCGGCATCGGACATGCCGCGAATTCTAGTCAGTTAAATCAATCGTTTGATTTAACTGTGGCTTGACCGTGGCGGGCTTGGGGTTATTGCATTCGCCACCCTGGGGCTAACCTGCTACCTGCGCCAAGCCCTGGGATGAATTAAAAGGTTTCCCAATCATCGTCGGCTGCGGCGGCCTTGGGTGCCGGGGCCGCCTTGGGGGCGGGTTTGGGCGCTGGTTTGGGCAGCGAAGCGGGTTTTGCGGGTGCTGGCGCAGGGGGTGGGGCGGATGCCTTGGGCTTTGCACTGGCAGTCGGTCGCGCTTCAAGCCGGCGGTCCTGGCCCGGATAAGGTTTGGGGTTGGACGAGCGCACCGATGTCCGGGTGGCCCCATCGGCGGCGTTGAGCTTGAAGGTGGACACCACCTGCACCAAGTCCTGCGCTTGCGATTTGAGGCTGCTGGCGGCAGCGGCCATTTCTTCGACCAGCGCAGCGTTTTGCTGCGTGACCTGGTCCATTTGCACCACGGCTTCGCCCACTTGCGATACGCCGGCGGCCTGCTCGTTGCTGGCCGCACTGATTTCGCCCATGAGGTCGGTCACGCGCTTAATGGAAGCCACCACTTCACCCATGGTGACGCCGGCTTCATCGACCAGGCTGGTGCCGTGCTCGACGCGCTCCACGCTGGTTGTAATCAGTGCCTTGATTTCCTTGGCGGCTTCAGCCGAGCGGCCGGCCAGTGTGCGCACCTCGCTGGCCACCACGGCAAAACCACGGCCTTGTTCACCGGCACGGGCCGCTTCCACGGCGGCATTCAGCGCCAGGATGTTGGTCTGGAAGGCAATGCCGTCAATCACGCTAATGATGTCGGCAATCTTGCGCGAACTGTCGTTGATGTCGCGCATGGTGTGAACCACCTGGCCCACCACATCGCCACCCTTGACGGCCACCGTTGAGGCGCTGTGCGCCAACTGGTTGGCCTGGCGAGCGTTGTCGGCGTTTTGCTTCACGGTCGCGCTCAGTTCTTCCATGGAGGCGGCCGTCTCTTCGAGTGCGCTGGCTTGCTGTTCGGTGCGTGCGCTCAGGTCATTGTTGCCCATGGCAATTTCGGCGCTGGCCGTAGACACCGCTTCCGAGCCAACCCGCACCTCGCTGACCACCTTGGCCAGACTGCCCACCATGGTTTGCAGCGTTTTCAGCAGTTCGCCCACTTCGTCGCTACCGCCTTGGGGCACTTGAATGGACAGATCGCCTTCGGCCACCTTATGGGCTGTGTCGAGTGCTTGCTGCACCGGGCGCACGATGCTGCGGGTTACCAGCAGCGCGAGGAAGGCCGCCAGTGCCACGGCAATCACACCCAATGCTTCCACGGTCAGGGAGGCTGTCTTGTTGGTGGACTCGGCGTCAGCGCCGGAAGCCTTCACGAGGTCATCCTGAAAGGTCAGCAGGGCATCCAGCCGCTTGAAGTACTCGGCCTGCGTGACGCGCACTTTGCCGATCAGGTGGGCTACGGCATCGTCCTGCTTTTTGTCGGCAACCAGTTTCAGCAGGGCTTCCAGATCCGTCACATAGCCAGCGCGGGCGGTTTTGACTTCAGCCAACAGCTCGCGACCCTTGGCGCTGGTGATGTTGGTGGTGAGGAAGTCCATTTCCTTGGTGATGCGTTCGCGCGCCTTGACGATCGTTTCTGCCTCTTTGGCGATGGCGGCTTCGTCTTTGAGCAGAAGCATGTTGCGGGTGGCACGGGCCACCTGGTTCATGCTGCCCTGAATGGCGTAGACCGAAATGACTTTGGGGTACGCCTCGATCACCACATCGTCCATTTTTTCGTGGAGTTTGCTGAAGGAGATCAGCGTTATGGCAATGATGGCCACCATCAGCGCCAGTACGACGCCAAACGCCACGCCCAAACGGGCTCCGATCTTTATGTTGTTCATCTCAAACCCCAACTAATGATTTGGTTAATTTCTAGACACGTGTGGCTAACCGATTGCGATCGCTAAACCCCAAGTTCAAGCCATTCTTAATCCACCCTGACGGCAACATTTTGACGGCAATCAAGATACATGCGGGAGTACCCAACGCGTTTGCAGGGCTTTGACCCCTATCAGGGAAAAGGATGCTAGGAAGTTAAGAGCGTTTGCGACCCGGGCGGGGTTTGCTGCTCCAAAGTGGCCTGCGACACCGCTTCGACTTGTTTGCGCAGCCAGCCATGGGCGGGGCTGTGCTGGTGGCGCATGTGCCACACCAGGTACATGGGCAACTTGGGGCAGGGCAGCGGCACCGCGCTGCTGGCCAGGTTGCGCAGCATGTGCCGGCCTAGCAGGCTGGGCGCGGTAGTCAACAAGTCGGTGCCCATGATGAAGGGCGCGACGCCGGCGTAGCCGGGCACAGAAACTTCAAAGGTACGCCGGATTCCCTGGGCCTCCAGCCATTGGTCCAGATCGAGCGCGCGGCGCGGCTCATAGACCACGGTCACGTGCTTTGCGTCCAAGTATTCCTTTTTGGTGGCAGGTGCCTTACGCACTTGCGGGTCAAAAAACACCCGGTAGTCGTCTTCAAACAGGCGCTTTTGCACTACGTCGGTTCCGTCCGGCGGGCGCGGGCTGATGACCAGTTGGCAGTGTTCATTGCGCAGCATCTCCAGGCTGGGCACATCGGACGGAATCACGCGCAGGGTCAGCAGCGGGGCATTGCGGCGCAGGCGCGCCATCAGCGCGGGCAACAACAGGTCGCGCTGAAAGTCGTTCGCGGCAATGGTGATGTGGACCTTCCACTGCGTGGGGTCAAACGGGTCACTTTGCGCAAAGCCGTGTAGCGACGAGAGCAGTTCCCGGGCCTGTTCGGCGAGCTTTTCGGCACGCTCAGTGGCCACAATGCCGCGCCCGGATTTGACAAACAGCGGGTCGTTGGTGATGGCGCGCAGCTTGTCCAGCAAGTGGCTCACGGCAGATTGGGTGACGCCCAAGCGCTCGGCGGCGCGGGTGACCGAGCCTGTTTCCACCACCACCATCAGCAACTGCAGCAGATGCCCATCCAAGTCCAAATGATCGAATTTACTCATGTGTTTAATCATGAATGATCTGTTTATCTTTAGCAATGAAAACCGGACACTGCGAGCACTTTCAAGCAAACATCCCATTTCAGCAGGAGACAAACCGTGCCTTCCAAACCGGCTTTGCCCAAAATCCCGGGCACCAATCCGTTCGACGGCGAGTACGCCAAGCGGGGCTATGCCCTGAACAAGATGTGCTTCTCGTTCAACTCCGCCGAAAACCGCGCCGAGTTCCTGAAAGACGAAGAGACCTACATGACCAAGTACAGCCTGACCGACTCGCAAAAGGCGGCGATCCGTTCCAAGCAGGTCTTGCAACTGCTTGAAGAGGGAGGCAACGCCTATTACCTGGCCAAGTTCGCTGGCATCTTCAAGCTCGACATGCAGGACATCGGCGCACAGCAGCGCGGCATGAGCAAAGACGAATTCAAGGCCATGCTGGTGGCTGCAGGCAAGTAAGCAATTTCAAGACACTCAGGAGCAACAAGCATGGCAAAAATCATCGGCGGTCTGGGCACTTCCCACATTCCCGCTATCGGCGGCGCAATCCATCGTGGCGCGCAGCAAGAGCCCTACTGGAAGCCCTTTTTTGACGGCTTCCCGCCCGTGCAGCAGTGGCT
>CAKZJN010000511.1 GCA_936943465.1 uncultured Rhodoferax sp. | reverse complement strand
AATGGAACGATTGCCTACCGGGTAGGTACCCGCAATGCCGCCACGCTGTTGCAGCTCAAGGACGGCGAGACGCAGACGCTGATGGGTCTGATCCAGAACGACGACATCGAGCGGGCCGCACGCCTGCCCGGTCTGGGTGACATTCCGGTGCTGGGCCACTTGTTCTCGAACACCCGCAACGACGCACAGAAGACCGAGATCGTGCTGTCGATCACCCCCCGCATCGTGCGCAACATTCCGCGTCCTTCGCTGGAAGTGGCGGCACTCTGGTCCGGTACCGAAGGCAACTACCGTGCAGCCGCCCCGCTGCTCAACGTAGCCAACGAAGCGCCCAAGGTAGCCAACCGCACACCTGCGGTGAGCGTCAACACCCCCCAAGCCGCGCTGCCCGCACCGGCACAGCCCGCTGCCGCGGCACTGGCGACACCTGTGGCCCCCGTGGCCCCTGCGGCACCTGCGGCTCCGGCTGCCAAAGTGCTGGGCAGTAGCCCCACCGGCCCGGTGGTGACACCGGCCGCCGCCACCGAAGCCCTGGAACTTTCCTGGAAGGGCCCCGGCCAGGTCAAGCCCGGTGAGCAGTTCACCCTGGTGCTGGAGGGCAACACCCAAGTCGGTTTGGCCGGTGCCGATTTGCAACTGCTGTTTGATCCGGCCGCGTTTACGGTGGTCGATGTGGCGGAAGGCGAGTGGCTGAAGAATGACAACGCGCAAACCGTGTTTAACCAACGGATCGACAGCGCGACCGGACGCATCTACGCCTCGATTCGCCGCAGCGCCACGACGGGTATGCAAGGCAACGGCGCCCTGCTGGCCGTGACCCTGCGTGCCGGTGCGCAAGCCGGCCTGGCGCAGGTGCATGTGGCCACTGCGGTGCCGGCCGTGGCTGGCGGCGGACAGTTGAGCGTGCGGGGTGGCTCCATGGTGCAGGTACAAGTGGCAGGCGCCAGCACGGCTGCAACCGCGGGCAAACGGCCATGAAATCGATGCGCGGTTTTACCTTGGTAGAACTGATGATCACCGTGGCGATTTTGGGTGTGCTGGTGTCGATGGCGATGCCGGTCAAGGAGACCGTCGTGAAGCGCGAGAAGGAACGTCAGTTGCACATCGCGTTGCACGAAATCCGCACGGCCCTGGACGCCTACAAAAAAGCCGTGGATGAGGGCAAGGTGAAGACCGATGTGGGCGACAGCGGCTATCCCAAGTCGCTCGACGACCTGGTTCGGGGCGTGGAAAACATCAGCGCGCCGGATCACCGCAAGATTTATTTCCTGCGCCGCATGCCCCGAGATCCGATGAACCCCGATACGTCGCTGCCAGCGGCCAATACCTGGGGTAAGCGCAGCTATGTCAGCTCGCCCGAAGAGCCGCGCGAGGGAGCCGATGTGTACGACGTCTACTCCCTGGCCAAAGAACGCGGCATCAACGGCATTGCCTATCAGGAGTGGTGAAGTGAACCGGATGAAGCGCAATCGCACGTCTTTTTCAATGGCCGGCTTTACGCTGATCGAGTTGCTGGTGGTGATGGCCATCATTGCGACCCTCGGCTCCATTGCAGCGCCGCGCTATTTCAACAGTTTGCAGAAAACGCGCGAGGTGGCTCTGCACGCCAATCTGAAGTCCATGCGCCAGGCGATTGACCAGTATTACCAGGATCGCGGCATCTGGCCCGGCGCACTCGAAGACCTGGTGAAGACCAACTATCTGCGCGAAATGCCGCTGGATCCGGTGTCGGGCGAATCCACCACCTGGGTTCCGGTGCGTTTGGTCAACAGCTCGGAGTCGGGCATCCGCGATGTGCGCAGCGGCGCACAAGGCCAGCCCCGTGACGGAACCCGCTATGAAGACTGGTAAGGCGAGACGGCAGTCGGGGTTTGCGTATTTCGGCCTGCTGTTTTCGGTGACGGCTGCTGCGCTGGCCGTGTCCACCGGCTCGCACCTGCTGGGCAATGAGGCACGGCGCCAAAAGGAGCTTCAGTTGCTGAACTGCGGCGATGCGATACGCCGTGCGATCGAGAGCTACCACGCCACGAATGCTGCGGGCATGCACCCGTTTCCGGCCCGGCTTGAATGGTTGATACGCGACCCGCACCAGCCCACGGTCAAGCGCCATTTGCGGCGCATTTGTGTGGAGCCAATGCAGGAGCATGGCCTGGAGGGCTTTAAGAAGATGGGCGGCTGGGCGCTGATCCTCGACATCAATAACCAGATTGTGGGTGTGCACCCCGAGTCCATGCGGCAACCCCTCAAACGCTCCGGCTTTGCGACGCCGTATGAAGAATTTCGCAACGCCCAGCACTACGCAGACTGGCGCTTTGTTGCCGCCGGTGGCATGCCGGCCAAAACCAACCCGATGGCCACACGTGCATCGGGCAACTTTATTCCGTCGGGTGGGCTGACCTCCCCATTGCTAACGCCGGTTCAGACGGCGGTGCCCCCACCTCCGCCATCCGCACCGTCTCCCGCCCTGGACTTGATGCCGCAGCCCGCACCGGCTGCCACATGGCCCCGCGCTGCCGCGCCAGCCAACGCCCCTCCCCCACCTCCGGCCGCATCCCCTGCTGCCCCAGCGGCCCCGGCACCAGAGCCAACACCTACGGCCGCAACTGCAACGGCTGCGCCAGCCCCTGCGGGCGCAGGAGCCGGTACGGCCTCGGGCTCCGGCCCCCCCACCCCACCGGAGGTGCCTTCGGGCGGAGTGCAGCCTTTTGTGATGCGCAGTCCCACGGGTTGGTGACCGAGGCGGAGCGCTGCCCCGTTACGCAGCGTTACAAGCCGAGGACCAGGAAGAAACTGACTGAAATCAAGGCCCGACCTAGACTCGTTCCCAGCGCCTGATCGCGCGCGGCCTGTACCGCTGCATTGGTCTTGGCCGTGTTTTGAACTGGGGAAAATATGCACTGGAATCGATTCGCGCCGCTGGTAAAAATGAAGAAGCTGGGTTGCCTGGCCTCTTTGGCATGCGCTGCGTTCACCATGACCAGCGCGCTGGCGGCCCCCGCTACGTTCACCCCGGCGCTGGCTCCGCCGGTCGCACCGGTACCGGCCGGCTTTGACATCACGGGCTTCATTCAAGAGGCTACGCTCGATACCACTGGCGCCATTTGCAACCCGAAGCATCCCCGCCTGGCGGGTGGCACGGTCACGCTGAACGGTCAGAAGATCATCATTCCCTGCAACACGATTTTGCAGATGCCTGCAGCCACCATGCCGTGGGCAGACCTCTTCAACAAGACCCCGGCTGCCACGGCCATCGTGCCTGCTGGCCAAACCGGCATGGCGCTGACCGACCTGGTGGGCAATGTGGACGCTACCGGCGTGCCCTATTCCACGCCCGGTTTGCTGAGCATGAAAATGACCAGCGCAACATCTGCCACCTTGCAGACCCGCGTGAATGCCTCGCTGCCTTCGTACGAAATTCACGTGCAGGGCAATGTGGTGAATGGCCGCTACATCGCCGGCCTGGTTTTTGTTTCGCAGCAATCGCTGAATGCAGGCCAGGGCCGCATTAGCTGCATCGACTACGCCACCGGCGAAATGCAGGTAGGCGGCACGCCGATTGACCCGACCGATGGAAAAGCCTGCCCCAACCCGGTCCCCGTGGGTGTGGCCCGGGTACGTTTGAGTGACAGCGTTGGCCGCTTTGGCAAACGCCATGCGGCAATCGGCAAATGCCTGGGCGACCCCCAATGCGTGGAAGAGGCAGGCTTTGACGCGCGCTTTATGCCGGACACCGAAAACCCCACGGTACATGCGACCACCGGTTACCCGATGTGCATTCCGCGTATGAACCCGTTCTCGGCGGGCGTGGATCCGCTGTGCCCGCAATCCAACCGCCCGATTGCGCCGGCCTGCAACAGCTACGCCTCCACCACCGGCATCGCTCCCTTTACACCGCAGACGTTTGGCTACTGCACCACCTTTGTGATGGATTTTCCGAACGCGCCACAGCCCGCCGGATTGACCTGCCCCGGCCCCGGTTGCCTGACCGATCCAACCCGCCAGGCACCGCTGGAAATCGGCGACATGATTGTGTTTCAGGGCACGCTGAAGGCGGATGCCAATGGCATGTATGTGTCGGCCCACACCGTGGCCGCCAATCTGGGCATCTACACCCAACCCAATGCCAAACCCGCCTACGTTTATGTTGAGGAAGTGCTGGCCGGCACCGCCGCCTTGCCCGTGGCAGGACTGGCACAGGAGACGACCGAGCGCGTCAGGTTCGTTGGCTTCACCACCGATCCGACGAACCTGGTCGACCTGTATGCACTGGACCAGGACCCGGTGACCGGTCAGGTCAGCGAGCGCCTGCTCAGCACGCAAAGCCCGATGGCCACGGCGCAATTGGGGCGCTTCCGTTCACCCGCCAACAACGGCGGCATTTTTCTGCCGCCCACACGCAACTACCGCGCGGTAAGCCGCACGATGTGCGCCGAGCAACCCACCGGCCCTTTCACCAACTGCCTGCTGGAAGGCAACGGCACCACGGCCAGCAACACCTTTGCCAATGGCTTGGTGGCGGGGCAATTTACATTGCCAAATTTCGAATTTATCTTTCCTGAGAATCTGATTTTTGGCCAGGCACTGGTGCCCAACAATTTTCAGGACTTGCCCTTCCTGTTTTGCGGATCAGGCCCACTGGACGGCCCGGGCTCGGGCTCGGCGGTGGTGGAGCAACTCGATCCTGCGCCTTGGGGCGCGCCCATGCAGAGTCCCATTTACAGCAGCAATTTGTGCCCCAACGCCAAGCCCGTTTCAGCACCGCTGGTGTTCCCGAAAGTGACCGGCGCTGCCGATACCGTGGTGATCAACAACGCCACCTGGGATAACAAAAACGGCATGGGCAAGATCAACATCACCGCCACCTCGTCGGTGTCACCCGCCTCCGCTGGCATGTTCATGACCGCCACCATTACCAACAGCTGGATGACCGCCGGCGCACCCGGCAGTGTCGATAACCCCATCGTGGCGCAGTTGGTTCAGGTAAGCAATACACCGACCGATCCGGGAACCTGCCCGACCTCGGCGCCTTGCTGGAACTTGAGTGCACCGGGCTTCATCATTGATCCGGGTGTGGCGCCCTTCCCGCCCTCGCTGGTACCCCCCACCACCATCGTGGTGCGCTCCAGTCGCGGCGGCTCGGCAACCGTGACGGATGCGGCGATCCGCCAGATCGCCTGTGTGTCGACCCTCAAATTCACCTGCCTGTGAGGCGGCGATTGCGACCTATGAAATCGACCACGACTTTGCACAAGCCAGCGCCCAACCGTTGGAACGGGCGCAAGCTGCTCACCCTGGGGTTGGTTGCCTTGATGGCGTGCCCGCCGCTTGGGGCCAAGGGCCCGGGTCGCGCCGGTGTCGCTGACCTGATGGAGGAGCTCGATACGCTGGCCCCCGTGCGTGCGAACTTGCCGTCCAATATTTTGTGGACATCCGAGCAGACCTTGCAGTTGCCCGGCACTTCGG
This sequence comes from uncultured Rhodoferax sp., assembly GCA_936943465.1. Classification (GTDB taxonomy): domain Bacteria; phylum Pseudomonadota; class Gammaproteobacteria; order Burkholderiales; family Burkholderiaceae_C; genus Allorhodoferax. The sequence continues at coordinate 3,557 of CAKZJN010000511.1, read as the reverse complement.
TTTCCGGAGCCGACTACGGAGTGACCGGTCAGGTTGACGTGAGCGTGGCACAGGACGCGGTAGGTGGCGGGCCGCTTGGGATGACGATGGGCCAGCCCCTGTATTCGGCCACCGGCGATTTGGTCGTGCCTTTGTTGGGTGTACGGCCCAACGCGATGGTTAACGGCGTGAACGCGGTACCTGCGGTGCGGGCCGTGTTGGGTAAGCTGGACCTGATTCCCAGCTTGCGGGCTCTCAGATCGGTGCAAGTGCCTCCGGTACCCGACATCAACGCCTTCATCCTGGACAAGAAGAGTGCGATTGCGCTGGGCAAGGCCTTGTTCTGGGAATCGAATGTGGGCAGCGACGGCGCTGCCTGTGCGAGTTGCCACTACGCGGCAGGCGCCGACAGCCGCATGAAAAACCAGTTGAGCCCGGGCCTGAAGGTGGGCGACCATACCTTCAGCCGCAGTTATCAACCGGCGGAAGTCGCAATCCTGACCAAAATAAGAAGCCGGGGTTTGAAAGAGCCGGGGCACAAGCACAAGACCACGGCCACGGGCGGTGGCGGGCCCAACTACACGCTGGTTGCAAACGACTTTCCTTTCCACCGTTTGGCGGATCCACTCGACCGCAACTCGGCCGTGACCTTTGATAGCGATGACGTGGTGTCATCGCAAGGCACTTTCGCCGGCGACCTGATCACCGTGGCCCCCAATGGCACGGAAAACTGCAAACCGCGCGCGGTCGATGAATTCAGCGTTGGCGGCTTGCTCACGCGCAAGGTGGCGCCTCGCAATTCGCCGACCGTCATCAATGCCGTGTTTAACTACCGTAACTTCTGGGACGGACGCGCCAACAATGTGTTCAACGGCAACAACCCGTTTGGCGACCGCGACCCCGACGCCCGTGTGCTGGATATGCGCTCGGATGGCAGCGTGGTGCCCGTGCGCATTGCTTTGCGCAACGCCAGCCTGGCATCGCAAGCGGTGGGACCGGCATTGAGCGACTTTGAAATGTCCTGCTCGGGTAAGGACTTCAAGATTCTGGGGCGCAAGATGTTGCCGATGCGTGCACTGGCCAAGCAAACCGTGCATGCAAAGGATTCTGTGCTGGCACCGCTGGCCGCCAAAGGTGGCAAGGGGTTGAATGACACCTATGCGGCACTGATCAAGAAGGCGTTCCGTCCCAACTGGTGGGCCGGTAAGGGCACGTTTGCTGGGTACACGCAAATGGAGTCGAACTTCGCCATGTTCTGGGGCCTGGCCATCATGATGTACGAGACCACCTTGATATCGGATGAGGCACCCATTGACAAGTTCCTGGGCTGGGCGGGTCAGGCGGGCAACGTGAAGGCTCTGGATGTGCCCGAGGTGCGTGGCTTGGGCATCTTCCGCGGCAAGGGCATGTGCTGGTCGTGCCACCGCGGGGCTGAATTCACCAGTGCCGCCACCGGTCTGCAACCCAACCAGGAAACCAACCTGACCGAGCAAATGTTCGTTGGCCTGGGGCAACTCGGGCTGTATGACAACGGCTTCTACAACATCGGTGTGCGCCCTACAGAAGAAGATCTCGGCGTGGGCGAAATGGACCCCTGGGGCAATCCTTTGTCTTTCTCGCGCCAATTCTTCGGACTGCTGCGGGGCAAGGCGATGCCCGATGCATTCCAGGTGCGCCCCTGTTTGTTTGCCATCATGAGCGATGCCAAGGAATGCTGGACGGCACCCAACCCGGACCAGACCCGCAGCGGTGTGGACGGTGCCTTCAAGACACCAACCTTGCGCAATGTCGCACTGACCAAACCCTATTTCCATAACGGCAGCCGGGGTACGCTGGAGCAAGTGGTGGAGTTCTATAACCGGGGCGGAGACCGCCGTGGCCCGGATGGCAACGACAGCTCGGGCTACACCGGACCGAATGCCGAAGGGGGCGGCCCTTCCAACTCCCACCCCAATGTCAAACCCCTGAATTTGACGGCACAGGAGCAAAAGGATTTGGTGGCCTTCTTGCGCAACGGTCTGACAGACCGACGGGTGGCTTGCCAGTCGGCACCTTTTGACCATCCGTCCTTGCGCCTCACCCATGGCCATGTGGGTGATCACCGCAAAGTGAGTCCAAACGGCAAGACCGGCTTGGCCATGGACCAGTACCTGGATTTGCCTGCGGTGGGTGCTGCGGGCGTAGCCAGCAACAGCTGCCTGCGCAATGACGACGGATCCGCAGTGCGCTAATTCTTGAGCGGCTGCTTCGTTCCGGTGTCCGACGGCCTTTGGTTCAATCCGGCCATTCGAACCCCTTGCGATGGAACGCACCATGCCACTCGCCCTGCTCAACGCCATGCCGACCAGCGGCTTTGTCATCCTGCGAGGCACCGGCGCGCGCCGACGATACCGCCATGACGGATCTGGCTGCGGAGTGGCCGCTGTCAGCCTGGCAGTCGGTACGCGTAGAAGTCAACCAATCGCACAACGCATCGAACAAGCACCTTTACGACAACAGCCTGCTGCAGTGGAGCATTACGCTGCCCACGGAGTGGTAGTTCGGGGTGTGCGTCAAATGCGCTAAATGGCGACTTGTCTGACTACTTCGGCTTCTGCTTGAAACCAGTCAGCCAACTGATTGCCTGGTGCAAAGCCGCGCCGCTCAGCGTTGTAATAGGCTGCTTCCGCAATCATCATTTCACGCGAAACCGAATCGTTGCTGGCAATTGATATAGACATGTCAGTTTCCATTTGTGCCTTGGACATTCCGTTGCCGTTGGACCTCTTGGATGAATTGCTTTTGTTCTTCATAGTTACCTCTTGATTGGAAATCACTGGTTTTGTATAGAGCGAATTTAGGCCCAGTCCAAGAAAAAATACATACCTGAATCAGCATATTTTGGCTACCTAAAGACAGGTAGCTGAACAGGGACCGGATGCGAGTTACATGGACCTTAGCGACTTCGGTCACAGGTTCAGTTGACTGATTTCTTGGCTTAGAAGCATCTCGTGATAAATCGCATGACCCTGAATAGATCCGAATGGCTCAATGGGCAACAAGGAAAGATTGGATACCAGGAATTCATTGATCGGTATCTATATCTAATTTTTGCCAACCAACTTCCTAAGGATAAAAACCATGCTCGCTAGAAACGTTCCATGCAGGGAGATATTTTTGATCCAATATTTCAACAGGTGCTCAGCATGACCACGCAATTCAAATTTCTTGGCAAATCAGCTCCCAATCTACCAGGTGAAATAAGGGTCATTCTCGGAAGTCAGACAGTTAAGGCGTACGTTATCGCCCCCCATAGTTTTCACGTCATAGGAATCGTGAAGTTCGGTATGGAGTTTGGCTTGCTTGCAAGATCGGATAGCGGTGAATACGCCCGAGTCAATGGGTCCAACACTACTTGGTTGGACCGGAGTGATGTGGAGCTTGCAATTTGCAAAGCTCAACTTAGTGGACGAGGCGAGTCGTACGCAGAGTCCCGCAGAAACGGGCACTACACGGAGCCAAAGCATGTGCCGACCATAGTACTGAAAAGACATCGCAGAGTCGATCCAGATCTCGCTTCACAAGGTAACTTGCAACAC
>CAKZJN010000510.1 GCA_936943465.1 uncultured Rhodoferax sp. | reverse complement strand
TATCCGATCAAGGACGACCGGCAATTCTTCATGGAAGTGCTGCGTGCGACGCGGGTGATGCTGGTGCAGGGCACCGGTTTCAACTGGCCCAACCCGGACCATTTCCGCATCGTGTTTTTGCCGCACGAAGATGATTTGCGCGAGGCGATTGCCCGCCTGGCACGCTTCCTTGAAACCTACCGCAAGCGCATGGGTACCGACGCGTTGGCGGCTGAATCTGCCACCGCGTAACCCGACGCATCTTCCCCTTTCAACTTTTTTTGTAGCAAGCATTCATGAAACCCATTCAAGTAGGCCTTTTGGGCATCGGCGTTGTTGGTAGCGGCACTTTCAATGTGCTCAAGCGCAATCAGGAAGAAATCAAGGGCCGCGCGGGTCGTGGCATTGAGATCACGATGGTGGCGGACCTGGACGAAGCGCGTGCCCGTTCGGTAGTGGGCCCTGACGTGCAGGTGGTCAATGACGCGCGTATGGTGATTGCCAACCCCGACATTGATATCGTCATTGAACTCATTGGCGGCTACGGCATCGCCAAGACGCTGGTCATGGAAGCCATTGCAGCGGGTAAGCATGTGGTGACCGCCAACAAGGCTTTGTTGGCCGTTCATGGCACCGAAATTTTCGCCGCTGCTTCCGCCAAAGGCGTAATGGTGGCGTTTGAGGCTGCGGTGGCCGGTGGCATTCCGATCATCAAGGCCCTGCGCGAGGGCCTGACCGCCAACCGCATTCAGTGGATTGCCGGCATCATCAACGGCACCACCAATTTCATCTTGTCCGAAATGCGCGACAAGGGACTGGACTTTGGCGTGGTGCTGAAAGAAGCGCAGCGTCTGGGTTATGCCGAGGCCGATCCCACGTTTGACATCGAAGGCGTGGACGCAGCGCACAAGGCCACCATCATGTCGGCTATCGCATTCGGTATTCCGGTGCAATTTGACAAGGCCTATGTCGAAGGCATCACCAAGCTGTCGGCGCAGGACATTCGTTACGCCGAGCAACTGGGCTACCGCATCAAGCTGCTGGGCATTGCCAAGCGCCGTGCCGAAGGGATTGAGTTGCGCGTGCACCCCAGCCTGGTGCCGAGCAAACGCCTGATTGCCAACGTGGAAGGCGCCATGAATGCGGTGGTGGTGCAGGGCGACGCCGTGGGTACCACTTTGTACTACGGCAAGGGCGCGGGTTCCGAGCCCACCGCCAGTGCCGTGATTGCAGATTTGGTGGACATCACCCGCCTGCACACTGCCGACGCAGCCCACCGAGTGCCGCACCTGGCGTTCCAGCCCAGCGCCATGGTCAATACCCCGATTTTGGCCATGACCGACGTCGTGACCAGCTATTACCTGCGCCTGCGCGTAGCCGATCAGGCAGGTGTGCTGGCCAAAGTGACTGGCATTCTGGCTGAGTCGGGCATCAGTATCGATGCCGTGCTGCAACGCGAAGCCGATGAAGTGGGTGGTGCCGATGCCGCGCAGACCGACCTGATCATCCTGACCCACGAATGCGCCGAAGCCAAGATGAACACCGCCCTGGCCCAGATGCAGGCCTTGCCCACCGTGCTGGAGCCCATCACCCGCATTCGCAAGGAAGAGCTGGCATGAAATACCTGAGCACGCGCGCAGAGGCGGGTTCCACCGAGCGCAAACGCTTTTGCGAAATTTTGCTCGAAGGCCTGGCCCCCGATGGTGGCCTGTACCTGCCGGAAACCTATCCACAGGTGTCGGATGCGACCCTGTCGGAGTGGCGCCGCGTGTACCACGAGCAGGGTTATGCCGCGCTGGCTTTTGAAATTTTGTCGCTGTACATCGACGACATTCCGGCCGATGACCTGCGCGACTTGTGCGCCCGGACCTACACCGCCGAGGTGTTTGGAACCGGCGAAATCGTGCCCTTACGCCATGTGGAAGACGGCTTGTGGATCGAGGCGCTGTCCAACGGTCCGACGCTGGCCTTCAAGGACATGGCCATGCAGTTGTTGGGCAACCTGTTCGAGTACGAACTGGCGCGCCGTGGCGAAGAGCTGAACATTCTGGGTGCCACCAGCGGAGACACCGGCAGCGCGGCCGAGTACGCCATGCGCGGCAAAAAGGGTGTGCGCGTTTTCATGACCAGCCCGCACGGTCGCATGAGCCCGTTTCAGCAGGCGCAGATGTTTAGCCTGCAGGACGCCAACATCTACAACATTGCCATTGAGGGCGTGTTTGATGATTGCCAGGACATCGTCAAGGCGGTCAGCAACGATCTGGAGTTCAAGCGCAAGTACAAGATCGGTACGGTCAATTCGATCAACTGGGCGCGCTTGCTGGCGCAAGTGGTGTACTACTTTGCCGGCTATATCCAGGCCACAGAATCGAACGCGCAAAAGGTGTCTTTTGCGGTGCCCAGCGGCAATTTTGGCAACGTCTGCGCAGGCCATGTGGCCCGCATGATGGGATTGCCCGTTGAAAAGCTGGTCGTGGCCACCAATGAGAATGATGTGCTGGACGAGTTCTTCCGCACCGGCGTTTACCGCGTGCGGGGCAGTGCCGACACGTTCGAGACGTCCAGCCCGTCCATGGACATTTCCAAGGCCAGCAACTTCGAGCGCTTTGTGTTTGACCTGCTGGGTCGCGATGGCGTACGCACCAAAGCGTTGTTTGGTGATGCCATCAACAGCCAAGGTCGATTTGACCTGAGCGCGGACCCGCTGTTTGCCCAGGCTGCAAGCCGATACGGTTTTACCAGCGGCAAGAGCACCCATGCCGACCGCCTGAACACCATTCGTGACACCTGGGAACAGCATGGTTTCATGATCGATACCCACACGGCTGATGCACTCAAGGTGGCGCTGGAGCAGCGCAGTGCCGGCACCCCGATGGTGGTGCTGGAAACTGCCTTGCCCATCAAATTTGCTGCCACCATTGTGGAAGCTCTGGGCCGCGAGCCGGAGCGTCCAGCCAAGTTTGAAGGCATTGAGGCCTTACCCAAGCGCGTGCAGGTGATGGCATCCGATACCGTTGCGGTCAAGGCCTTAATTGCCCGCGAATGCGGCTACTGAGCAGGTTTAGGACATGGCAACGCCGCCGCGTGCACCCCTAAAACCTTTGTCTGATGCGCTGGCACAACTGCTGGCGACGGTTACGCCGCTGGCGCAGACCGAGCGCGTTGCGACGCTGGAAGCCGATGGCCGCGTACTGGCGCAAGACGTGGTGTCGGCCCTGCATGTACCGCCGCAAGACAACAGTTCGATGGATGGTTACGCCCTGCGCGTGCAGGATGTGGCGCAGCCCGGTGCGGTGTTGCCGGTGTCGCAGCGCATTGCTGC
>CAKZJN010000509.1 GCA_936943465.1 uncultured Rhodoferax sp. | reverse complement strand
GACATGCTGAACGATGTCGCCCCCTGGCCGGTGGACGCGATCGTGGCCGAGAACGGAGCCGTGGCCTGGGTTGGCACTCGCCACCGCCACAAGATTTACCAGCAGGACGCGGCCACCCGCATGCACAACCAGCGGCGCATGCGCGAGATTGGCGAGCGCATCGTGCGCGAGGTGCCCGGCGCCGAAATCACCCGCGACAGCGCAGGCCGCGAGACCGATCTGGCCATCGACGCCGCCGAGTTCTGCCAGCTCACTCCCGAGCAAATTGCCCAGGTGGTGGCCATCATGCAGGCTGAAGGGATGCACACCACCGTCAGCAGCATCCATATCCATGGTTGCTTCGGGCTGTTCAACAAATGGCAGGGCGCCTGCTGGATCGTGCAGGAGCTGCTGGGCACGAGCCTGCCGTCTGACGCCGCACGCTGGGCCTTTACCGGTGACTCGGGGAACGACGTCGCCATGTTTGAACACCTGGACAACAGCATTGGAGTCGCCAATCTGCTGCCGATTGCGCACAAGCTGTCGCACCTGCCCCGCTATGTAACGCCGTCGGAACGCGGTGCCGGGTTTGTTGAAGTGGTCGCGGCCATTCTGCTGGCGCTGCAGGCATGAGCGCCCCGGGCGCTGCCCCCGCAGGTTCCGGCCTCGGGCTGGCCGCCATCTTTGGTTCCACCTTCTTTGCGTTGGTGGGCTATTTCATTCTCTCGCCCTTGCTGCTGCTCAAACTCAAGGGTGCCGATATCAGCAGCACCCTGGCTGGTTTGTTTGTGGCCACCAACTGGCTGGGCATTTTTGTCATGACGCCGTTTGCCTCGGCGGTGGCCAACCGCATCGGGCGGCGGCAATGCATGACGCTGGCCTCGGGCGTGCTGATGGTGTGCGCCTTGCTCTTCACGCTCACCCAGCAACTGGCACTGTGGTTCGCCTTGAATCTGCTGTCCGGCCTGGCCATGTCCTTGCGCTGGGTGTTGTCCGAAGCGCTGATAGCCGAGTTCTGCCCGGCAGAACAGCGTGGCCGCTACGTGGGTCTGTTCCAGACGCTGGTCAGCGCCACCTTCATCATCGGGCCCGCGCTGCTGGTGTGGCTGGGCACGCAAAGCGAGGTCACGCTGTGGGTGGTGAACGGGCTCAATCTGCTGGGCTTGCTGTGGACGGCGCTGATTCCCAAGGTGCCCGCTGCGGCCGATGCCGGCACGGCGCGCGTCGGGCTGCGCGGCCTGATGCACGCAGTGGCGGCGCACCCCATCATCATGCTGGCCGGCTTTGTCGGTGGCTTTTTTGAGACGGGCGTGACTTCCATCCTGCCGCTGTACGGGCTGGCGCTCGGCTTGAGTCAGGATGCGTCGGCGGTGATGGTTTCCATCAGCGGGCTGGGTGGTGTGCTGGTCATGATTCCTGCCGGCATGGTGGCCGACCGATTCAAGGATCAGGCGCAGGGCCGGCGCACGCTGATGGTCTGGGCCGCCGCTTGCATGTTGCTGGCCACTGCCGTCTTGCCGTGGGTGGCACACAGCAACTGGCTGGCGTGGCCGATTGTGTTTGCCTGGGGTGGTGCCGGTGGCACGCTCTACGCCATGGCAATGACCGACATAGGCTCGCGCGAAAAAGGCATCACCCTGGTGAACAGCACCGCCGTGCTGGTGCTGACCTACACGCTGGGCGGCTTGCTGGCGTCGGGCGTGTCGGGTGCGCTGATCGACTGGTCGCCGGCTGTGGCGTTTCCGGGGGTGCTGGTTGCGGTGGCCGCGCTGGGCCTGGGCGCACTGGTGCGCTCACGCAAGCAGGCGGCGCTTTAGCCTGGAATATCCGGCTCGACCAGGGCCGCGAGTTGCAGCAGCGACTCCTGCCAGCCCAGGTAGCACATCTCCAGCGGAATGACATCTGGGATTCCGGCTTGTGCCACGCTCAATTCCGTGCCGCAGAGCACCGGCTTCAGGGTCACGGTGACGTCCATCTGGCCGGGCAGATTGGGGTCGTCAAACCGGTCGGTGTAACGGATCCGCTCGTTAGGAACCAGCTCCAGGTATTCACCGCCAAACGAATGGCCGTTGCCGGTAGAAAAGTTGTGAAACGCCATCTGGAAGGTACCCCCTACCCGCGCATCGAGCTGATGCACCGTGCAGGTAAAGCCATAGGGCGGCAGCCACTTGGCCAGCGCGCCAGCTTCAAGAAAGGCGCGGTACACCTTTTGGGGCGTGGTGCGAAGGACGCGGTGCAGTCGAACGGTGCGGTCGGTCA
>CAKZJN010000508.1 GCA_936943465.1 uncultured Rhodoferax sp. | reverse complement strand
GGCGTGCTGAATTCCGCCATTCCGTTTGTCTGCTTTACCTACGCGCTGCTGTCGATTACCACCGGCCTGTCGGCCATTCTGAATGCCACCGTGCCACTGTTTGGTGCCGTGCTGGCCTGGCTCTGGCTGAAGGACCGGCCCAGCAAGTCGCGCATGCTGGGTTTGGCCGTGGGCTTTGCCGGCGTGACCATGCTGGCCTGGGACAAGGCGAGTTTCAAGCCCGACGCCAGCGGAGCCACCACCGGCTGGGCGGTGCTGGCGGTGTTGCTGGCCTGCTTTTGCTACGGACTGGCGGCCAGCGTGGCCAAGCGCTTTATGGGCGGCTTGCCCTCGCTGGTATCGGCCACCGGCAGCCAGATCGGCGCCAGCCTGGCGCTGATTCCCTTCACCCTGCTGTATTGGCCCGACCATGCCCCGGGCCTGCAGGCCTGGCTGTCGGTGCTGGTGCTGGGCGTGGTGTGTACCGGCCTGGCCTATGTGCTGTATTTCCGGTTGATTGAACGGGCCGGCCCGGCCCGGGCGCTGTCAGTAACGTTTGCCATCCCGGCGTTTGCGGTGTTCTATGGCGTGTTGCTGCTGGGCGAGAGCGTCACGCCCTGGATGGTGGTGTGCGCGCTGGTCATCATTGCCGGCACCACACTGTCCACCGGCCTGGTCTCGCTCGGGCGCTCCCGCTAACGCGGACGCAGGCTTTCAGGCGAACAGGTCGCCCTGCCACTGCAACGCCGTGGCACCAAAGGCATAGCGGGCGCGGCAACGCAAAGCCCCGCCAATCTCCGCTGAGGCGTAAGTCAGCAAATCAACCCCTGTCACCTGCACGCGCAGGGGCTCCGAATTCCCAAAGGCCTGCAGACGCTCACGCACCATCGGCATAGGAAACGCATCGCGGTACAGGCCGACCGTGACATGGGGCATGTAGTCGCCTTGGGTCTGCCCTCCATCCGGCGCTTGCAAGGCCCGCCGCAGAGCCAGCAAGGGCTCCGTTCCCCCACGCACCTCGCAGTACGGAACGCTGGAAAAGGTGTCCAGTCCACCTATCGTGATATCGAAAGACTGAATGCCCGCCTGCTGCAGCGCCTGCACCTGCGCCTCAACAGCTTCCGGCCCGAATTCATCGGGCAGCGAAGGACGCAGGCTGGGAAAACCGCACAGGCTGAGCGTGATGTGCGGCTGGCGCACGTAGCCATCGAGCAGCAAGTCGGACAGGTGCGTCTGCGCGGCACTCACACGTGCCGACAGCGCGCTGCTATCAAACTGCAGCGCCCACAGGGCATAGGCCGGACGCCCCATGTGCCACTCGACAAAGTCTCGGCGTTCATTGCGCAGGGTGGTTTCCGGGGGCGGTTCGGCAAGGCGGGTCATGGCGCCATGGTAGCCGCCGTGTTGCGCCTGACCGCCCTCCCCATCCACCTGGGAAAACCCCAAGCAACAATCGTCGCTTTTTGTCAACAGAGGGTCGTAAGTACAAGAGACATGGCGCTGCCGGAACCCTAGGATGTTGAAACCATGACCCAACTCCACACTTTGCGACAGGACCTGGCCGCCGCCTTCCGTTGGGCTGCGCGGCTGAATATGCACGAGTCGATTGCCAACCACTTCAGCGTGGCCACCGACGACAGCGGCACACAGTTTCTGCTCAATCCGGTGGGCAGCCACTTCTCGCGCATCCGCGCCAGCGACTTGTTGCTGGTGGACGTGAACGACCCCGCCACCTACAGCGGCACCAACGCGCCCGACCCCACCGCTTGGACACTGCACGCCGCCCTGCACCAGGCATTGCCACAGGCGCGTTGCATCCTGCACACCCACATGCAGAACGCCACCACGCTGTGCTGCCTGAAAGACTTTGAGTTTCTGATGCTGGACCAGAACGCCTGCCGCTTCTATGGGCGCATTGCCTATGACCGGGGCTATGCCGGCATGGCCCTGCACGCCGACGAAGGCGCGCGCGTGGCGGCGCTGATGGATACGGGCAAGAGCGTGCTGTTCATGGGCAACCACGGCGTCATCGTGGTGGGGCCCACCGTGGCGCAGGCCTTTGACGAGCTCTATTACCTGGAAAAAGCCTGCGCACTTCAAGTGGCCGCCCTCAGCACCGGGCGCGAACTCGCGCTGATTCCCGATGCTGCGGCAGCACTCGCCTGCAGCCAGTGGAACGATTACCCCACGCAGCACTGCGAGCTGCATTTCAACGCCCTCAAATCCATCCTCAACCAAGAAGCACCGGACTACGCCCTATGAACTCCAACATCATCATTACCTGCGCCGTCACCGGCGCTGGCGACACCGTCGGCAAGAACCCCCATGTGCCGGTCACGCCGCGCCAGATCGCCGATGCGGCGATTGAGGCTGCCAACGCCGGCGCCACGGTGGTGCACTGCCATGTGCGCGACCCGCAAACCGGCAAAGGCAGCCGCGACCCGGCGCTGTACCGCGAGTTGATGGAGCACATCAAGGCCTCGGGCGTGGATGTGATCGTCAACCTGACCGCTGGCATGGGCGGCGACCTGGAAATCGGCCCCGGTGAAACACCCACGCATTACGGCCCCGGCACCGATCTGGTCGGCCCGCTGACCCGCCTGGTGCATGTGGAAGAGTTGCTGCCCGACATCTGCACGCTGGACTGCGGCACGCTCAACTTTGGCGACGGCGACACCATCTATGTCTCCACCCCCACCGCCCTGCGCGTGGGTGCCAAGCGCATCACCGAACTGGGCGTGAAGGCCGAACTGGAAATTTTTGACACGGGCCATCTGTGGTTTAGCAAGCAGATGATGAAAGAAGGCCTGCTCGTGGACCCGCTGTTTCAGTTGTGCCTGGGCATTCCGTGGGGCGCACCTGCCGACACCACCACCATGAAAGCCATGGTGGACAACCTGCCAAACCATGGTGAAGGCGTGACCTGGGCCGGCTTTGGCATTGGCCGCTTGCAAATGCCGATGGCGGCGCAGGCCATCCTCCTGGGAGGCAATGTACGCGTCGGCCTGGAAGACAACCTGTGGCTCGACAAGGGTGTGTACGCCAGCAACGGCAGCCTGGTGGAGCGCGTGATCAAGCTGATCGAGTGCATGGGTGCCAAGCCCATGACGCCAGCCGAAGGCCGCGTGAAGATGAACCTGAAGCAACGCTAAACCGCCACCCGAACACAAGGAAACCTGTATGAGCTTCAAGACCGACATTAAAACTTTCGCAGCCCTGGGCACCGGCGTCATCGGCAGCGGCTGGATCGCCCGCGCGCTGGCAAACGGCATGGACGTGGTGGCCTGGGACCCGGCACCCAATGCCGAAGTGGCCCTGCGTGACCGCATCAAGAAATGCTGGCCAGCGCTGATTGCCAACGGCCTGAAAGAAGGCGCATCGCCTGACCGCCTGCGCTTTGTGACCACGGTGGAAGAATGCGTTAAGGACGCCGACTTCATCCAGGAAAGCGCGCCTGAGACCCTGTCGCTGAAGATCAAACTGCACGCCCAGATCAGCGCCGCGGCCAAGGCGGATGTGCTCATTGGCTCGAGCACCTCGGGCCTTTTGCCCAGTGAGTTTTATGCACAGGCCACGCACCCCGAGCGCTGCCTGGTGGGCCACCCGTTCAACCCGGTCTACTTGCTGCCCTTGGTGGAAGTGGTGGGCGGCGAAAAGACATCTGAAGAAGCCAAGCAGGCGGCCATAACCGTCTACAAAGCCATGGGCATGAAACCGCTGCATGTGCGCAAGGAAGTGCCCGGCTTTATTGCCGACCGCCTGTTAGAGGCCCAATGGCGCGAGGCACTGCACCTGATTAACGATGGCGTGGCCAGCACCGGCGAGATTGACGATGCCATCCGCTACGGCGCGGGCATTCGCTGGTCGTTCATGGG
>CAKZJN010000507.1 GCA_936943465.1 uncultured Rhodoferax sp. | reverse complement strand
GCCGGCGATCTGGTGCGGCTGCCGCCGATCCGGTTGTCGGAGCGGGCCGACGACAAGGCGCAGGCCATGGCAGCAACCGCGACCCAATCGGGTGGCTTTGTGCCGGCCAAGGATTTCCCGGTTTTGTTTGAAGACGACAGCTTTCTGGCCATCAACAAACCCGCCGGGGTGGCGGTGCATGGCGGTTCGGGCGTCAGTTTTGGCGTCATCGAGCAGCTTCGGATGGCGCGGCCGCAGGCCAAGTTTCTGGAATTGGTGCACCGGCTGGACCGGGAGACCTCCGGCATTTTGCTGGTGGCCAAGAAGCGCAGCGCCCTGAAAAATCTACAGGACCAGTTCCGCGAACGCGAAACCGGTAAGACCTACCTGGCTATGGTGTTGGGCATCTGGCCGGAGCGCCTGAAGGTGCTGGACAAGCCGCTGCACAAATACCTGCTGGCCGGCAAGGACGGGCAGGCCGAAGGCGAGCGGCGCGTCAAGGTGGTGGCCAAGGGTGATCCGGATGGCATGCCTTCCTTGACTCTGGTCAAGGTGCGGGCGACTGCGGAGCCCACGGCGTCGCCAGCCTATTCTTTGCTTGAGGTGACGATCAAGACCGGGCGGACGCATCAGATTCGGGTGCACTTGGCTTCTGAGGGCTTGCCGATTGTTGGTGACGACAAATATGGAAACTTTGACGTTAACAAGGAACTGGCGCGCACACCGGGCGCCGGCAATTTGAAGCGCATGTTTTTGCACGCCTGGCGCTTCCAGTGCAATCACCCTGCGAGCGGGGAACGCCTGGAATTGCGGGCAGAATTGCCGCCCGACCTCTCCAACTTTGTGCGGCATGTGCTGCCACCCACCGCTTAGTGCATTTGCCCATGACCGTGAACCGCCCGCGCCTGTTTGATTTGATCGCCTTTGATTGGGACGGCACCTTATTTGATTCCACCGCCGTCATCACCCGCAGCATTCAGGATGCGGTGCGCGATGTGGGTGGCACGGTGCCTAGCGATGCCGAGGCCTCTTTTGTGATTGGCATGGGCTTGATGGCGGCGCTGGCGCATGCGGCACCTGATGTGCCCAAGGACAAGTACCCGCTGCTGGGCGAGCGCTACAAGTTTCACTATTCCGCACGCCAGCATGACATCAACTTCTTTCATGGCGTCTTGCCCATGCTGCATGCGCTGAAAGAGCGTCAGCATCTTTTGGCGGTGGCCACGGGGAAGAGTCGGCGCGGCTTGAATGAGGCGCTGGCACGGGAAGAGCTGGCCGGACTGTTTGATGCCACACGCACAGCGGACGAGACCGCTGGAAAGCCCCATCCGCTGATGCTGCAGGAACTGATGTCGGAATTCGACGTGGCACCGCAGCGCGTGCTGATGGTGGGCGACACCACACACGACCTGCAACTGGCGCTGAATGCCGGTTGCGCCAGTGTGGGGGTGAGCTACGGCGCCCACGACCCGGAGGCTTTTGAAGCGCTTTCACCGTTGTTTGTAGCGCATTCGGTGCCGGAATTGCAGCAATGGCTGCAGGATAACGCCTGAAGCGCAAACGATGGCAGCCGCGTTCGAACCCCAGGAGATTGCGCTGTGCAACACGCAGGCGCTGGTGAACAGTGGCGAAGCAGTGCCGTTTGATGTGCTGTATTGCGGGCAGACCTGCCTGGCGTTTGCGATCCGTTACGACGGTGCGGTGCATGCCTACCTCAACCGCTGCTCGCATGTGCCTATGGAGATGGATTACCAGCCCAACCGCTTTTTTGACTTGACTGGGCACTGGCTGATTTGTGCCACCCATGGTGCAACCTACAGCCCCAAGACTGGCGCGTGCAAAGGCGGGCCCTGCCGTGGCGGCCTGATCAAGATTGCAGTGACGGAGCGCGACGGCGTGGTGCACTGGCATACTGCCCCTCAACTTCAACCTGTGAACTTCTGACATGACCGAGCCCACCTCCACTCCCGATGCAGCACCCGAGCAGCGCCCCTCGCCCGGTGCCACAGGAGAGCAAGCGTTGCCGCAATCGGTGGCCTCATGGGAGCGTGCCACGTTGGAAAAGCTGGCGATGGCGACTTTGAACGAGCAGCGCCAAGCGCGCCGCTGGCGCAACGGCATTCGCATTGCGTGGCTTGTTTTGCTGGCGGGTATCGCTTTTTTTGGATGGGAGCGCGGCGCGGCACCAGCCGATGTGTCCAAACCGCACACGGCGGTGATTGAAATCAAGGGTGAAATAGCCGCCGGTGCCGAGGCAAGCGCCGAGCAGGTGGTGTCGTCCTTGCGCAGTGCACTGGAAGACAGTGGAACGCAAGGCGTGGTGTTGCTGATCAACTCTCCCGGCGGCAGTCCGGTGCAGGCCGGCATCATCAACGATGAAATTCGCCGGCTCAGAGCCAAGCACAACAAGCCCGTTTACGCCGTAGTGGAAGAAACCTGTGCCTCGGCGGCTTACTACATTGCTGCGGGCGCGGACAAGATTTTTGTGGACAAGGCAAGCATCGTGGGCAGTATTGGTGTGCTGATGGATGGCTTTGGCTTTACCGGCCTGATGGACAAACTGGGTGTGGAGCGGCGTCTGATGACGGCCGGCGAGAACAAGGGTTTTCTGGATCCATTCAGCCCGCAGACCGACAAGCAGCGCGCTTTTGCCCAGTCCATGCTCGATCAGATTCACCAGCAGTTCATTGCGGTGGTCAAAGAAGGCCGTGGCAACCGCCTGAAGGAGTCGCCAGAGATGTTTAGCGGCTTGTTCTGGACCGGTCAGCAGGCGGTGGAAATGGGACTGGCGGACCAACTGGGCAGCCTCGACTTTGTAGCGCGGGAGGTCATCAAGGCCGAAGACCTGGTGGACTACACACTCCGTGAAAATGTGGCCGAACGCTTGGTCAAGCGCTTTGGCGCTTCAATTGGCGAAGGCTCCGTAAAGGCCCTCCGACTCGCACCGACCTTGCGCTGAACGCAGAGGGGACGTAATCAGGCGACTAGCGTCCCAGCGCAAACACCGCCGGAATGGCGTTGTCCAGGGCCCAAGGCTTATTGCGCCAGTTCTTGATCAGGTCGCTGTGGCATTGCGCGTGGCCCAGCGTCAGCCCGCTCGCAGTAGCCAAACGGGTGTTGTGCTGCAGCGTTTGCAACAGGGTTTGTAGCAAGGCGCTATTGCGGTAAGGCGTTTCAATGAATATCTGGGTCTGCCCGGTCTTGAGGGCCAGTGATTCCAGTTCCTTGATACGCTGCGCCCGCTCTGCCGGGGCCGAGGGCACGTAGCCCACAAACGCAAAATTCTGTCCGTTCAGGCCGCTCGCAGCCAGCGCCAGCAGCAAGGAGACCGGCCCCACCAGCGGCACCACCGGGATGCCCAGTTCGTGTGCTGCCCGGACCACCGAAGAACCCGGGTCGGCAATCGCGGGCATCCCCGCTTCACTGACCAGCCCGATCGGGTTTCCGGCGAGCGCCGCTTGCAGTAGCGGGCGTGCATCAAAGCCGGCGCTGTGGTCGCCTTTTTTGTGCACTTCACGCGGCAACTCCTGCAGTTGCATGGACTGAATGGGCAGACACAGGGGGTGCGTTTCGCCAATGCGCTTGAGGTACGCGCGGGTGGACTTGGCGTTTTCGCAAATCCAGTGGCTGATGCGTGAGGCCGTTTGGAGCGTGCCGTCGGGCATGCTGGTGGGCAGCGGTACGGTTTCCGTGCAACCGAAGTCCAGCGGTGCGGGAACCAGATACAGCGTGCCGGGTTGTGGCTTTACGGGTGTCGGCAAGGCGGGTGCGTTCATGGCGTGGCGCTCTTAAGCCAACAGGTCCAGGCCGGCTGCGCGCAGCATGGTGGCCGTGCGAATCAGGGGCAGGCCGACGAGGGCCGTGGGGTCGTCGTTGTCAATGCGCTCCAGCAGGGCAATGCCGAGTCCTTCGCTCTTGGCGCTGCCGGCGCAGTCGTAGGGCTGCTCGGCGCGCAGGTAGTTTTCAATTTCTCCGTCGGACAACGTGCGGAACTGCACCCGCACTGCCGCCAGCGACTGCTCCACAAATCCACTTTCCAGGCAAACAACAGCCACAGCCGTTTGGAAAACAACTACCTTGCCGGACATCTTGCGCAGTTGCAGCACGGCGCGTTCGTGCGTGCCGGGCTTGCCCAGGCATTCGCCTTCCAGATCGGCCACCTGGTCCGAGCCTATGACCACGCTAGCCGGATGGCGCTGTGCTACCGCCTGCGCTTTCGCCAGCGCCAGTCGCTGCGCTAACTGCTGGGGCAATTCACCTGGCAGCGGCGTTTCATCCACATGGGGCGACTCCACCGTAAACGCGATGCGCAGGCGCTCCAGCAATTCGCGGCGGTAACGGGACGTGGAGCCCAGAATCAGGTTTCTCTTGGCAGAATTTTGCATTCCCTGATTCTCTTACACTGACCGCATGAAACATGAATTGAACCCCCGACATCTGAATATTGCGGCGTTTGCCCAAGCGAAGGACAGCCTGGCTGGTGAAGAAAAACTGGCCCGCTTTGAGCGTCTGATCGAAGCCAGCCAGGGCCTGGGTGGCGAGGCGATGGTGGTCTATTCCGCGCGCGGCGAGTTGCGTCCGGATGCCGCAGGGGTGGATGAGCCTTGGGTGCACCTGTCGGCCCAAACCACCGTGCCGCTGACTTGCCAGCGTTGCCTGGGTGTGGCGGATGTGGAGATTCAGTTTGAACGCGATTTCCGCTTTGTTGCCACAGAGGAACTGGCCGAAGTGGAAGACGAAGAGTCCGAAGAAGATGTTCTGGTGCTGAGCAAAGCCTTCGATTTGCTGGAACTGATTGAAGACGAGTTGCTGCTGGCTTCCCCGCTGGTTCCAATGCACGCGGTGTGTCCCGAGCCCGTCAAATTGACTGCTGCCGATGCCGGTTTTGACGCCCAACCCGAAGAACGGCCGAACCCTTTTGCCGTTTTGCAGCAATTGAAGAAAAAGGATGCTGGCTGAAAGCACAGGAATAGGCTATAATCTGAGGCTTCGCGTGCGGAACCAGCCGCGTTTTTACCAACCTTAAAGTGTTGCAACCTGTGCAGCACCCTTTGCCCAGGAGCCGAAAATGGCCGTTCAACAAAACAAGAAATCTCCTTCCAAGCGCGGTATGCACCGTTCGCACAATGCACTGAATGTGCCCGGCATTGCCGTGGAACCCACCACCGGTGAAACCCACCTGCGCCACCACATCAGCCCCACCGGTTTCTACCGTGGTCGCAAGGTGCTGAAGACCAAATCTGAAGCCTGATCTTTGCGCTTCACGCAAAGCCCGAAGCTACACCAGCGGTAGCGACGGGCTTTTTTCTTTTCTGGCCTGCGTCGCCAGCCAATAAGACATATTCGAGATTCACTCCGTGATAACCATTGCTGTTGACTGCATGGGCGGCGACCATGGCCCCAAGGTCACTCTGCCAGCCTGTACCCAGTTCTTGGATGCCCATCCGGATGCCCGGTTGACGCTGGTGGGTTTGCCTGAAGCTTTGAGTGGTTACACGCACCCTCGGGCGACCATCCTTGCGGCAACAGAAGTGGTCACCATGGACGACCCGCTGGAAATTGCATTGCGCCGCAAAAAGGATTCATCCATGCGCGTGGCGGTTCAGCAAGTCAAGGATGGCGCTGCGCAGGCTGCGGTTTCTGCTGGCAACACCGGCGCGCTGATGGCGATCTCCCGCTACGTGCTGAAAACTCTGGATGGGATTGAGCGCCCGGCTATCGCCGGACAGATTCCCAATGCAACTGGCGGCGCCACCATGGTCCTGGATTTGGGTGCCAACGTGGACTGCACCGCCGAACATTTGCTGCAATTTGCCGTCATGGGCTCGGCACTGGTTTCTGTGCTCAATGACGACGAGGCGCCTTCGGTGGGCCTGCTCAATATTGGCGAAGAAGCAATAAAAGGCAATGAAGTTATCAAAAAAGCCGGGGAACTGCTGCGAACTGCTGGTAAAACTGGCGATTTAAACTTTTACGGCAACGTGGAAGGCAACGATATCTTCAAGGGCGTCGTCGATATCGTGGTATGCGATGGTTTTGTCGGCAATGTCGCCCTCAAGACCAGCGAAGGCCTGGCTTCGATGATTTCCAGCTTTCTCAAAGCCGAATTTTCCAAGAATATTTTCACCAAACTGGCTGCAGTTGCTGCTTATTCGGTGCTAAGTGCTCTTAAAAGACGTGTGGATCACCGTCGCTACAACGGTGCTGCGCTGTTGGGCCTGCGCGGTCTGGTGTTCAAGAGCCATGGTTCTGCAGACCAATTGGCGTTCGCGAACGCCCTGAACCGCGCGTATGATGCAGCCCGAAACAACTTGCTGGACCGTGTTCAGGTTCGTATTGCCAAGGCTGCGGCGTTGCTCGCAGTACCGGTGGCAGCGGAGTAAAGAGCCCAGGTCTACCCCCTATCCATGAGACGTTATTCGCGAATTACTGGCACCGGCAGTTACTTGCCGCCCCGCAGGCTGACCAATGCGGATTTGGTTGCGGAACTTGCCGCGCAAGGCGTGGAGTCTTCGGATGACTGGATCGTCGAGCGCACCGGTATTCGCGCCCGGCACTTTGCAGATGCAGGCGTTTACAGCAGTGACCTGGCACTGGAAGCCTGTCGCAATGCGCTGGCGGCGGCCGGCCGTACCGCGCAAGACATTGATCTGATTATTGTGGCGACCAGTACGCCTGACATGGTGTTCCCCTCGACGGCCTGCATTTTGCAGAACAAGTTGGGCGCTGCCGGTGGTGCAGCGTTTGATTTGCAGGCCGTGTGCAGTGGTTTTGTTTATGCCCTGAGCGTTGCCGATTCCATGATTCAGTCGGGCGCCGCGAACAAGGCACTGGTCGTCGGTGCAGAAGTCTTCTCCCGCATTCTGGATTTCAACGACCGCACCACCTGCGTGCTGTTTGGAGATGGCGCGGGCGCAGTGGTGCTGGAGGCGTCGGAGACGCCCGGCATTCTGGCCAGCGATTTGCATGCCGATGGCAAGCATGTGGGCATTCTGTGTGTGCCCGGCCATGTTTCCGGTGGCAAGGTCATGGGTGACCCCTTGCTCAAGATGGACGGACAGGCGGTGTTCAAGCTGGCCGTGGGCGTTCTGGAAGATGCTGCGCGCGCGGCATTGGCCAAGGCCGATCTCACCGATGCCGACATCGACTGGTTGATTCCCCACCAGGCCAATATCCGCATCATGCAAAGCACGGCGCGCAAGCTCAAACTGCCGCTGGACAAGGTGGTGGTGACAGTGGACCAACACGGCAACACGTCGGCTGCGTCGATTCCCCTGGCGCTTGATACGGCGGTGCGTGCTGGCAGGGTAAAGCCCGGTCAGACGTTGTTGCTGGAGGGTGTAGGGGGCGGCTTCACCTGGGGCGCCGTGGTTCTGAAGTTCTAGCCACTTCAATAACGCCCGGAAAGCTCCGGGCATTCATTTCTGATTTGCCATGAAGAAATTTGCATTTGTATTTCCAGGTCAGGGCTCCCAGTCGGTGGGCATGCTTGATGGTTGGGGCGATCACCCGGTGGTGGCGCAAACCCTGCAAGAAGCTTCCGACGCCTTGAATGAGGATGTGGCCAAGCTGATCAAGGAAGGCCCCAAGGAGGCGCTAGCGCTCACCACCAACACGCAGCCCGTCATGCTGGTGTCGGCTGTCGCGGCCTATCGGGTCTGGATGGCTGAAGTGGGCGTGCAGCCGGAGGTGGTTGCTGGCCATTCGCTGGGCGAATATTCGGCGCTGGTGGCGGCCGGCTCCTTGACGCTGGCCCAGGCAGCGCCGCTGGTGCGGCTGCGCGCGCAGGCCATGCAGGACGCAGTGCCGGTTGGAACCGGTGCCATGGCGGCGATATTGGGTATGGATGCGGCCAAGGTTGCCGCGGGCTGTGCCGAAGTGACCGCTTCATTTGGCGCGGGCTCTTTGGAGTCGGTGCAAGCTGCCAATTTCAATGATCCGGCCCAAACCGTCATTTCTGGAAGCAAGGCCGCCGTGGAAAAAGCCTGCGAAGT
>CAKZJN010000506.1 GCA_936943465.1 uncultured Rhodoferax sp. | reverse complement strand
AGGATGTCGGCGGCTTCGGTGCTGCGCTGGCGCAGCAGGCGGAACAGGAAGTCGTCCTCCTTGGGGTGGTGCATGCGGTCGACAAACTGCGAGATGTAGTCGAGCGCGGCTTCCAGAAAGGCGGCTTCCAGGGGGGCGCCGGCTTCCATGTCGGTAGCCACCTGGTCGATGGAGGTGGCCAGGCGCCACATATTGCTGTGCTCCTGGCTGATGATGCTGAGTGCGTCCATGCTGAGGCTCCGTTCAGGCGTGTGCGCCCAGGTAGGCGGCGATCACATCGGGGTTGCGCCGCACTTCGGCCCCCGTTCCCTCGGCGAGCTTGCGCCCGTAGTCCAGCACCAGAATGCGGTCCGACAGATTCATCACCATCTTCATGTCATGTTCCACCAGCACCACAGTCACACCGGTGTCGGCCACCTTGCGGATGAGCGAGTCCACCTCGATGGTTTCCTTGGGGTTGAGACCGGCAGCGGGTTCGTCCAGAAACAGCAGGCGCGGTTTCATGGCCAGTGCACGGGCAATTTCCAGCCGCTTCAAAGCGCCGTAGGACATGGCATCGGCGCGGGCAGAGGTGTAGGCGTCCAGGCCCACAAAGCGCATCAGTTCCACCGCCTCGGCATGCAGGTCGCGGTCGCGAGATTTAATGGAAGGCCAGCGCAGCGCCGCCTTGAACAGGTTGCGGTCCAGCCGCAAATGGGCGCCGACCATCACGTTTTCGATGGCGCTCATGTTCATGCAGATCTGCAGGTTCTGAAAGGTGCGCGCCACACCACGCTGGGCCAGCACGTCGGGCGACTTGCCGGCAATCGACTGCCCATCGAGCAGGATGCTGCCGGAGGTAGGCGTGTAGATGCCGGTGATCAGGTTGAACAGCGTGGTCTTGCCGGCGCCGTTGGGGCCGATCACGGCATAGACAATGCCTGGGTCGATGCTGAACGACACGTTCTGCACCGCCTTGACGCCACCAAAGTGGATGGAGAGGTCTTGAACTTCGAGCAATGCCATGTTCAATCCCCCTTGCCGAAGCGCGCGGCCAGCGTGGGTACCAGCCCCTTGGGCAGGAAGATCATGCAAAGCATCAGGATGGCGCCAAACACCACGGTTTCCCATCCTTCAAACGTGGCCAGCGCCTGCGGCAAGGCGGTCAACAACACGGCACCGAGCACCGAGCCATAGACCGAGCCCATGCCGCCAATCACCACCATGGTGACCAGCTCAATCGAGTGAAAGAAGTCGGCCAGGTTAGGCGTCACAAAACCCACGTACAGCGCCGTGATGCTGCCCATGAAGCTGGCAAATACGGCTGACAGCACAAAGATGGCAACCTTGTAGCGCACCACCTGCACGCCCACCACTTTGGAGGCGACTTCCGAACCGTGCAAGGCGCGCAAAGCACGGCCAAACGGCGAGTCAATCAGGTTGATGGAGGCCCAGATGCTGACGCACAGCAGCAGCGCCACGATCCAGTACCAGGGCTTGTCACCCGAGATTTCAAAGCTGCCAAAGGCCATGGCCGGAACCGCCATGCCGTCGG
This sequence comes from uncultured Rhodoferax sp., assembly GCA_936943465.1. Taxonomy (GTDB): domain Bacteria; phylum Pseudomonadota; class Gammaproteobacteria; order Burkholderiales; family Burkholderiaceae_C; genus Allorhodoferax. The sequence continues at coordinate 1,260 of CAKZJN010000506.1, read as the reverse complement.
GGCCGCCGGTCCAGGCGGCTTCGTTGCGCACCATGATGTTGATGATGATGCCCAGGCCCAGCGTGGCCATGGCAAGGTAGTGGCCCTTCAGGCGGAAGATGGGACGCGCCAGCACGGCCGCCAGCACACCCGCAGCCACTGCACCCGCCGCCACGGCCGCCAGCGGATGCCAGCCAAAGTGGGTGGGCAGCGCAGCCGAGGCATAGGCGCCAATGCCGATGAAGCCGGCATGGCCCAGGCTGATCTGACCGGCAAAACCGATCAGTAGATTCAAGCCCAGCACGATGATGGCGTTAATGCCCATGCGGATGGCCAGGTCCACATAAAAACTATTGGGCAAAACGAAAGGCAGCACCAGCAGCACCGCCGCCACCACGAACAAACCACGGAAAGGATGTGCGTTCATGGCTTACACCCGGTCTGTGGCCTTGCCACCAAAAAGGCCGCTGGGCCGGAAAAACAGAATCAGCAGGATCAGCACAAAGGGCATCGCGTCCTTGTAGGACGACGAGATGTAGCCCGCACCCATGGCCTCCAACACACCCACCAGCAGACCACCGACCACGGCGCCCAGGCCATTGCCGAGCCCGCCCAGTACCGCGCCCACAAACCCCTTGAGGCCGAGCATGATGCCGGCGTCATACGAGGTGAGCGTGATGGGGGTCACCAGAATGCCGCCCAGCGCGCCGAGTGCGGCCGACATGGCAAAGCTCAAGAACAGCACGCCGTCGGTGTTGATGCCCACCAACTCGGCAGCCACGCGGTTGTAGGAGGTGGCCAGCATGGCCTTGCCCATCAGGGTGCGGGCAAAGAAATACCAGAGTGCGGCCACCACCACGGAGGTAACGCCTAGCACCCAAAGACTTTGCGGCATGAGCGTAGCGCCCAGCACGTGAATGGGCTCGTCGCCCGAAAACGGCGCCAGGCTGAAAGTGCCCTTGCCCAGCCAGATTTGCACCAGGCCGCGCAGCACCAGCGAAGCGCCAATGGTGATGATGATCAGCGTGACCGGCTCGGCGCCCTTGACCGGCTCGATCGCGACTTTTTCCAGCACCAGGCCCACGACGGCGGGCAAGGCAATGGCCAGCAACAGCGCCGCCGGCAACGGCAAACCGCTGTGGGTGAAGTACACCGCCAGCATGCCGCCCAGCATGATGAATTCGCCCTGGGCGAAATTGATCACGTGGCTGGAGTTGTAGATGAGCGTGAAGCCCAGCGCGGCCAGGGCATAGGTGGAACCCACCGTGATGCCCGAGAACA
>CAKZJN010000505.1 GCA_936943465.1 uncultured Rhodoferax sp. | reverse complement strand
CAGTTTGGCGCCCTGTTTACCGACATGAATGTGTTTGACAACGTGGCCTTTCCCTTGCGTGAACACACGGCGCTGTCAGAGGACCTGATCCGCGACGTGGTGCTGATGAAGCTCAACGCAGTGGGCTTGCGCGGCGCGCGCGATTTGATGCCCTCCGAGGTATCGGGCGGCATGGCACGGCGCGTGGCCCTGGCCCGCGCCATTGCGCTCGACCCCGAATTGGTCATGTACGACGAGCCTTTCGCCGGGCTGGACCCGATTTCGCTGGGCACGGCGGCACGCCTGATTCGCCAGCTCAACGACGCCATGGGCCTAACCAGCATCGTGGTCTCGCACGACCTGGAAGAAACCTTTCACATTGCCGACCAGGTGATCATTTTGGCCAACGGAAAAATTGCCGCGCAGGGTACGCCCGAAGAAGTGCGCCACAGCGACAACCCGCTGGTGCACCAGTTCGTCAACGCCTTGCCCGAAGGCCCGGTGCGGTTTCACTACCCCGCGTCCAGCGTGGATGCTGATTTTTCGGCGGGAGTGCAGGCATGAGTTGGTACCGCCCGTCCGATGTAGGGTTTGCGGTGCGCTCCAAGCTTGCCGACTGGGGCTTTGGGCTGCGCCTGTTCCTCAAACTGCTGGCTTCCATTGGCGCCACGCTCAAGCGTCCGGCACTGCTGCGCGACCAGATTCATTTCATGGGCAACTACTCGCTGGCCATCATTGCGGTGTCGGGCGTGTTTGTCGGCTTTGTGATGGGCCTGCAGTATTACTACGGCTTGCAGCGCTTTGGCGCGGCGGATTCGGTCGGCATGTTGATCAGCCTGAGCCTGGTGCGCGAGTTCGGTCCGGTGCTGACGGCGCTCTTGTTTGCCGGACGCGCCGGCACCTCGCTCACTGCAGAAATTGGCCTGATGAAAGCCGGCGAGCAACTCAGTGCCATGGAAATGATGGCGGTCGACCCGGTGCAACGCATTCTTGCTCCCCGCTTTTGGGGCGCGGTGATCTCCATGCCCCTGCTGGCAGCCGTCTTCAGCGCCGTGGGCGTGATGGGTGGCTGGGTGGTCTGCGTGTCCATGATCGGCATCGATGCCGGTGCCTTCTGGAGCCAAATGCAGGGCGGGGTGGACGTGCTCAAAGACGTGGGCAATGGCGTACTCAAGAGCGTGGTGTTCGGCTTTGCGGTGAGTTTTATCGCGTTATTGCAAGGGTTTGAGGCGCAGCCCACGCCCGAGGGCGTGGCCCACGCGACAACGCGCACGGTGGTGGTGGCGTCCCTGACCGTGTTGGGACTGGACTTCGTCCTGACCGCCATGATGTTCAGTATTTAGGAGAAGAAGACATGCAACGTTCCAGTACGGATGTGTGGGTAGGCCTGTTTGTGTTGATCGGGGGCGCGGCCTTGGTGTTTCTGGCCTTGCAGGCCGCCAACTTGTTGACCTTCAATTTGGATAAGGGCTACCAAGTTACCGCCAAGTTCGACAACATCGGCGGCCTGAAGGCCAAGGCAACGGTGAAGAGTGCCGGTGTCGTGGTGGGGCATGTGGATGGCATTGCGTTTGACGACAAGTCTTTTCAGGCCAAGGTCACCTTGTCCATGGACAAGCGCTATGTATTCCCCAAAGACAGTTCGCTGAAAATTCTGACCAGTGGTTTGCTGGGCGAGCAATACATAGGCATTGAAGCCGGAGCCGATGTTGCCAATCTGGCCGCCGGCGACACCATTAGCACCACGCAATCGGCCGTGGTCCTCGAGAACCTGATCAGCCAGTTCCTCTACAGCAAGGCGGCGGACGGACCCTCGGACAAAGCCAAACCATGATGTCGGCCGGCATTTCCCGACGGCTACGGTTCGTTGCCACCTTGCTTGCCGCACTGGCGCTGCTGGCTTTGCAGGGGTGTGCCACCGTGGCCCACCCTGATCCGCGTGACCCGTTGGAGTCGTACAACCGGACCATGTTTGGCTTCAATGACGCGGTGGATGACGCTGTGCTCAAGCCCGTGGCCAAAGGTTACCGCGCGGTCGCGCCAAACTGGGTGCGCAAAGGGGTCAGCAATTTCTTCAACAACCTGGAGGATGGCTGGTCCGCCTTGAACAGTGCGTTGCAGGGCCGCAAGCTGGAGACCGGCGACAACCTCGGCCGCTTCATGGTCAACAGCACGATTGGCATGTTGGGACTGCTGGACGTTGCCAGTGACCTGCAAATCGAGCGGCATCCAGCCGATTTGGGGCTGACTTTGGGACGCTGGGGCGTGCCGCCCGGACCATTTGTGGTGCTGCCCATCTTGGGTCCATTTACCCTGCGAGAGGTAGCGGCCCTGCCGGTGGAGCTAAAGTGGCAGCCCAAGTACACGCTGGGTGGTGAGGAGGCCCACACGGTGTTGCCAACGGTCAGCTTGATTGACCAGCGCGCCAAATACCTGAATGCAGGCGAGGTGCTCGACAGCGCCGCACTGGATGCTTATTTGTTCCAGCGCGATGCGTATTTGCAGCGCCAGCGCAATATCCAATACGACGGCAACCCCCCCGAAGAAGTAACAGAACCTTGACTTACTTTACCTCCACGCAACGTGGGCTTTTGGGCCGCCGTAGATAATGCGACCTATGTTCTTGTTTGAAAAGTGGATATGAAACGAGCGTTCTTGCGCAAGCTTTTTGTGGGTTTTTCGATGATCGCCGCCTTGGGCGTTGCCGGTCAGGCCTGGGCTGACGATGAGGCCCCCGATGTGCTGATCAAGCGGCTGTCGACCGAAGTGCTCGACGCCATTAAGGCCGACAAGTCCATCCGTGCTGGCGACATGACCAAGGTGGTCGCGTTGGTGGATTCCCGCATCCTCCCTAACCTGAATTTTCAGCGCATGACCGCCTCCGCAGTGGGCCCAGCCTGGCGTCAGGCTACCCCCGAGCAGCAAAAGCGTCTGCAGGACGAGTTCAAAATATTGCTGGTTCGCACCTATTCGGGAGCGCTGGCACAAATCACCGACCAGAATATTTTCCTGAAGCCCCTGCGTGCCGCGCTCGAGGACAAGGAAGTGGTAGTCCGCTCCGAAATCAAGGGCAGCGGCGACCCGATTCAACTGGACTACCGCCTGGAGAAGACGCCGGGGCAGGGCGCAGGCTGGAAGATTTACAACATCAATGTGCTGGGCGTTTGGCTGGTGGAAAACTACAAGAGCCAGTTCTCCGCTGAAATTAACGCCAAGGGACTTGACGGCCTGATTGCCTCGCTGGTAGAACGTAACAAGGCCAACGCCAACTCCAAGAAATAATTCACCATGCTGACCCTGCCCGCCATTCTTACGCAAAGCCAGGCCAATGACTGTCTGGAAAAATTGACCCAGGATGTGCAGCAGGAGGCCGAGAAGAAGGTCATTGTGGATGCCGCGCCGCTGAGCAATTTCGACTCTTCGGCCTTGGCCGTGCTGCTGGCGGTTCGCCGCGAGTGCGCTCGGGCCGGCAAGCTGTTTGCCGTCAAGGGCTTGCCCGACCGACTGCGTGATCTGGCCGCTTTGTACGGCATTGAAGGCCTGTTAACAGCCGCCTGATCTGCGACAGCTAAAATGGCGGTCTCCTATGGCTGCCATCTCCTTTCAATCCGTCTCCAAAGCCTACCCAAAGCCCAAGTCTTCCAAAACGAGCGCGGCGGGTGAAACCTTTCTTGCGCTGGATGACGTCAGTTTGCAGATTGAAGAAGGTGAATTCTTCGGCCTGCTAGGCCCCAACGGCGCCGGTAAAACCACCATGATCAGCGTTTTGGCCGGCTTGACCCGCGCTACCCGTGGAAGCGTGAGTGTGCTGGGTCACGATGTGCAAACCGACTTTGCCGATGCGCGCCGCTCCTTGGGTGTGGTGCCGCAAGAACTGGTGTTTGATCCCTTTTTCAATGTACGCGAGTTGCTTCGCATCCAGTCGGGCTATTTCGGCATCAAAAACAATGGCGCCTGGATAGACGAGTTGCTTGAAAACCTGGGGCTGACCGATAAGGCCAACGCCAATATGCGTCAGCTATCGGGTGGCATGAAGCGCCGTGTGCTGGTGGCACAGGCGCTGGTGCACAAGCCGCCGGTCATTGTGCTGGATGAGCCCACCGCCGGGGTGGACGTGGAGCTGCGCCAGACCTTGTGGGCCTTCATCGCCAAACTCAACCGCGAAGGTCACACGGTGCTGCTGACCACGCATTACCTGGAAGAAGCGGAAGCCCTGTGCGGCCGCATCGCCATGCTCAAGACCGGCCGCATTGTGGCGCTGGACAAAACCAGTGACTTGCTCAAGGCCGCGTCCAGCAACGTATTGCGTTTCAAGCTGGACGCCGAATTGCCAAAGGCGCTGGCGGAAAAGGCTCGCATCACGGGGCGCATTGTCCAGTTCCCGGCCAATGACGCGTTGGAAGTGGAGCGCTACCTGGCCGCTGTGCGCGAAGCCGGCTTGGTGGCACAGGACGTTGAAATTCGCAAGGCTGACCTGGAAGACGTGTTTCTGGACGTGATGCAACAAAACAAAGGCTCCGTCCATGCCAGCGGAGAGACGAAATGAGCGCCGCCGGGCCGTCCCAAGGCGCGAAGGTCCCCTTGGGGGGCAGCGCACTACGCGTAGCGAGAAGCGTGGGGGTACTTTTGGTATGAACGGCTGGCAAACTCTGTTTTACAAGGAAAGCCTGCGCTTCTGGCGGGTCGCTTTTCAGACGATCGCAGGCCCGGTTCTGACAGCTATGCTGTATTTGTTGATTTTTGGCCACGCGCTGGAAGACCACGTCAAGGTCTACGACGCGGTGAGTTACACCGCGTTTCTGGTGCCGGGGCTGGCCATGATGAGCGTGTTGCAAAACGCATTTGCCAATAGTTCGTCTTCGCTCATCATGAGCAAGGTGATGGGCAACCTGGTTTTTCTGCTGCTAACGCCCCTGTCGTACGTGCATTGGTTCATGGCTTATGTGGGCGCATCGATTCTGCGGGGCGTGGTGGTTGGCGTCGGCGTTTTTGCCGTATCGGCGTTCTTTACCTCAATCAGCTTTGCTGCTCCGCTGTGGATTGTGGTGTTTGCCCTGTTGGGTGCAGCACTGATGGGAACGCTGGGTCTGATCGCCGGCCTGTGGGCCGAAAAATTTGATCAACTGGCAGCCTTTCAGAATTTTGTGGTCATGCCCATGACCTTTTTGAGCGGTGTGTTCTATTCCATCCACTCACTGCCGCCGTTCTGGCAAACGGTGAGTCACTTCAACCCGTTTTTCTACATGATTGACGGCTTTCGCTATGGCTTCTTTGGCGTGAGCGATGTGTCGCCTTGGCTGAGCCTGTCGGTGGTGGGGGCGACCCTGCTGCTGGTCAGCGTCGTGGCGCTCTACTTGCTGCGCACCGGCTACAAAATCCGGAGCTGAGGCGCCAATTTCTTTACCGGGCCCGTCCCGTGCATTCATGACTGCTGACCAACTCAAACAACTGATCTCTGCAGGCCTGGCCTGTGAACACTGCGAACTCGAAGGCGATGGCCGCCACTGGTTTGCCACCATTGTGTCCACTGCTTTTGAAGGAAAGCGTCTGATTCAGCGCCACCAGCAGGTGTACGCCACGCTCGGCGCACGCATCCAGACCGATGAGGTGCACGCCCTTTCCATGAAAACCTATACACCGGCCGAATGGGCCGCCAAAGCCTGATGGACAAATTACAGATTCGTGGTGGTCGCCAGTTGCGTGGCGAGGTGCTGATTTCCGGTGCCAAGAACGCCGCCCTGCCAGAGCTGTGCGCTGCGCTGCTAACCGCTGATCCGCTCACGCTGCACAACGTGCCGCGTCTGCAGGACGTGTCCACCATGCTCAAGCTGATCCGCAATATGGGCGTGACCGCCGAGTTGGGGGACGGTGGAACCGTGGTGCTGAATGCTGCTGCACTCAACAACCCCGAGGCCCCCTACGAACTGGTGAAAACCATGCGCGCGTCGGTGCTGGCACTGGGCCCGTTGTTGGCACGTTTTGGCCATGCCAAGGTGTCCTTGCCCGGTGGTTGTGCGATTGGTTCACGACCGGTGGACCAGCACCTGAAGGGCTTGACCGCCATGGGTGCCGAGATTGCGGTGGAGCATGGCTACATGGTGGCCAAGCTGGCGCAGGGTCGCAAACGCCTGAAGGGCGCGCGCATTGCCACCGACATGGTGACTGTGACCGGTACCGAAAACTTTCTGATGGCAGCGGCGCTGGCCGAGGGCGAGACCCTGCTGGAAAACGCCGCGCAAGAACCCGAGATTCCCGATCTGTGTGAGCTGCTGATCAAGATGGGCGCCAAGATCGAAGGCCACGGCACCAGCCGCATCCGCATTCAGGGCGTGGAGTCGCTGCACGGTTGTGCCCACCAGGTGGTGGCCGACCGCATTGAGACCGGCACCTTCCTGTGTGCGGTAGCCGCGACCGGTGGCGATGTGGTGCTCAAGCATGGCCGTGCCGACCATCTGGACGCCGTGATTGACAAGCTGCGCGATGCTGGCGCTACGGTAACGGCGCTGGCCGATGGCATCCGTGTTCAGAGCCAGGGTCGTTTGAAGGCGCAATCGTTCCGCACCACCGAATACCCCGGCTTCCCCACCGACATGCAGGCGCAGTTCATGGCGCTGAACGCCGTTTCGCAAGGCCCGTCCAAGGTGACCGAAACGATTTTTGAAAACCGCTTCATGCACGTCAATGAGTTGGTGCGCTTGGGCGCGCACATCCAGATCGACGGCAAGGTAGCCGTGATTGAAGGGGTTGAAAAGTTGTCGGGCGCCACAGTGATGGCGACCGACCTGCGCGCCTCGGCCAGCCTGGTGATCGCTGGCTTGGTCGCGGACGGCGAAACTCTGGTGGACCGCATTTACCACCTGGACCGTGGCTACGACCAGATGGAAGCCAAGCTGCGCGGCATTGGCGCAGACATCGAAAGGCTGAAGTAATGGCCTCCACGCTTGCCACTGCGTGTGCTGCGCTGCCCCCCGAGGGGGCGCTCGCGCCTTGGGGCGGCCCGGCGGCGCTCAACCTTGCTGAAAATCTATGATTACGCTCGCTCTCTCCAAAGGCCGCATCTTCGAAGAAACCGTACCGCTGCTCAAGGCGGCCGGGATCGAGGTGCTGGACGACCCCGAAAAATCGCGCAAGCTGATTCTGGACACTAACCAGCCCGACGTGCGGGTGCTGGTGGTGCGTGCCACTGATGTGCCGACCTATGTGCAGTACGGCGGTGCCGATATGGGCATTACCGGTAAGGACACCTTGCTGGAACATGGCAGCCAGGGCCTGTACCAACCGCTGGACCTGCAAATTGCCAAGTGCCGCATCAGTGTGGCGGTGCGTGCCGACTTTGACTACGCCTCGGCCGTCAAGCAGGGTTCACGCCTCAAGGTGGCCACCAAATACGT